>CAIZNF010000317.1 GCA_903934275.1 uncultured Nitrosomonadales bacterium | reverse complement strand
CGTGTCTCGCGCTGGAGGGCAAAGGGGCATCAGCTTGTCGTGGTTGTTTCTGCAATGAGCGGCGAAACGAACCGCCTGTTGCTTGGCCACAGCAGCGGTACGCCCGAGTTGGTTAGCCAGTCGCCAGCAAGGTGGGACAAGTAGCCCGTTGCAACCCCTACCACCACCGGCACTGCATATCCATGATGCCAGTGCAAATGATGCAGCGACCACCAAATCAGCCACGACATGCCCGCAACAGCGAGCAGGCTGTGCGTGATGCCGCGATGACCGAACAAGGTTGCAATCGGTATCGAGAGCGGCAGAACACGTTTGCCAAATGCGCTTTGCGGGTGGTCGATATCCGGCATCATGCTGCCGAAGATTCCACCGCCAAGCACAAGTATCGCCTGCGAAGGTTGCGCGTTGAGCGCGCCTGAGACAAGCAACGACGATGCACATCCCGCTGCGATATGGGTGAAGGCGAGCATCTTCCAGTCAAATTCGCTTCTGTAAATTGCTGACCCACATCCAGGTCGCCCAGCCGATGGATGCAATCGCCAGAGGAGCAACGACTGAGGGTAAAGGTATCGGCAACACCAGCCAGATTGCCACGCCAAACATCACGGCCGTGGAGATGAGCACGCCTATCCGGTGACGAATGGGCGACTGCGAAGAAAACTGGAAGGTGCGTATCATCCTTGTTGAATATCCGTCTATCGCCACCGCAATGGTGAATGGCATCAGGATGAACCAGAACAGCATGAGCAGATAGATGCGGTACACGATCAATGAACCCCACAACCACGTTACAACAATCCGGTTCTGTATCCACTCCTTGAGTGGACTCGGCGTATCTTTGCTGGCGGCTGTGTCTTTGATTGCGTCCGACATACCCTGGATTTGACCCGCGCTTACCGAAATCATCTTGCCAAATATCCACTGATCGGCCTGCTGCCCGGACAGTTGGGTTACAAACGCACGTTCACCTGCGAGTGATTTCAGCAGGTGCTCCGGGGTAATGAACATCCATGTGCCGATTGCCACGATCAAGGCCATAACCATCCATAGGGCAGTAAAGCTCCCCTGCTCTTTCGTGTCTTTTGCCATGTCATCCGGCCTTCAAGATGGGCAATCTGCCTTTGATGACCCGCCCGCCTGACATCCTTGCCAGGAAGTGCAGCGGAGGCAGGTTGCCAAGCATCGCAGCGGGAAACAGCTCCGCTTCTTCCGCCATCATGGATTCCTGATAGGACGACTGATATTCGTCCTGGATTTTTGCATCGACGCCATGGCCGTACCTGATGCTCAGTGACTGGGCTTTGATCTTTGGCATGCTGTCAGCGATGTATTGTTGCGTTTCCGCATCGATCACGCGCAGAACAATTTGATTGTTGATGTTGGCGAGCACTTGGCGAGCCTTGTTCTCATCGCCGAGCCGCGCAGGGAAATCTGCGAATGTCTGCGCCGAAATCGTCACTCGAAAGAGCGCACCGCCGCCTTTGTTCATGAGCTGGATGGTGGGCTGGTTGATGACCTCTGCCGCTTCGTCGATGAAGAGGTTGACCGGCTTGTTTGAATTGATCCCGTAGTTGTAGCGATCACCGGCCACTGCTGTCAGATCGGCCAGCATGATCGAGCCTATGGCGCTCCCGACCGTGCCATCGGCCAGGCTGTCAAGGCCGAGGTAGAGCACCTGGTTGTTGTTGATGATCTTCGCCATGTCGGTCGCGTGCTTCTGATCACCTGTTTTGAATTCCGGCGACAGGAGTTCCGCCAGCGGCTCGGAGGTCAGCATGGACAGAATCGGGATGAGCGATGCGACCATCTTCTGGAAGTGATCGCGGTTATGCTCAAAGGTGGAAATCAGGCCATCCAGATCTGACGACTGCGCTTCATGGATGGCGGTCTGCTTGTAAAAGTCGATATAGGCTTCCAGTATCCGGTCACGATGT
>CAIZNF010000316.1 GCA_903934275.1 uncultured Nitrosomonadales bacterium | reverse complement strand
ATTCTAAGGAGAGTCATCATGAATGCCGATACCATCGAAGATACGGTACTGCACCTGCCGCCGCAGCATCGCGCCGAGCTTGCTCACAAATTGCTGCTCAGCCTCGAAGAACAAAACGAAGGTGAGATTGCGGAGGCCTGGCGCATCGAAGCGTTGCGCCGCTCGGCAGAAATCAACGGTGGGTTGACCGATACCGTTTCCGCCGAGGAGGCGGGTGTTGCCGCCCGTGCGCTGTTGCGATGAGCTACCGGTTTCACTGCGCCGCAACTGGTGAGCACTACGATAACGTCAACTTCTACGAAAACCGCCTGCCCGGTCTGGGCGCGGACTACCTTGCCGAGTTTGAAACCGTCATGGCGCATATCTGTACAGAGCCCAATTTTTATCCGACTATCGGTGTCCCGGACATCCACAAAGCCGGGCTGAAATGTTTCCCCTTTCACATCATTTATCGCGCCGGACAAGCGCAAATTGACGTGCTTGCCGTCGCACACCAACGTCGCCGCCCAGCTTGTTGGGTTGGACGGTTGTTAAAATAATAATGCGAATCTTTCCGACTATCGCCGAACTGTGCGCACGACTCGGCAACGAGCGCGCCGTCGCCTTTGTGCCGACCATGGGTAATCTGCACGAAGGCCACCTTAATCTGGTAAGGATGGCGCGCGAACACGGCGACTGTGTGGTGGCGAGTATTTTTGTGAATCCGCTGCAATTCGGGCCGAGCGAAGATTTCGATAAGTACCCGCGCACCTTGGAAGTGGACTGTGCCAAGCTGGAAGGTTTGGTTGATGTGGTGTTCGCTCCATCAGTTAACGAAATGTATCCCGCGCAACAAACCATATTCATCGAGTTGCCGCCGGTTGCCAACGAGTTGTGCGGTGCGGCGCGACCGGGCCATTTTCGCGGCATGGCGACGGTGGTGCTGAAGCTGCTCAACATTGTCCAGCCGCAGGTCGCGCTGTTCGGTAAGAAGGATTGCCAGCAATTGCACCTCATTCGCCAACTGGTTGCGCAACTGAATTTGCCGGTACGCGTTATCGGCGGTGAGACGGTGCGTGCGGCGGATGGGCTGGCATTGAGCTCGCGCAACCAGTATTTGAGCGCAACGGAGCGTAGCGAGGCCATTTTTCTGTATCAAATGCTGCAAGGCATGAAATTGGGTATCCTGCAAGGCGAGCGCGACTTTGAACGATTGCGGCAACAGGCAGTCGAAGCCCTTGAAACAAGGGGCTGGCTGGTGGATTACGTAGCGATACGCAATCAGCCCGATTTACAGCCGGTTAGCCCGGCACGAGATGATCTGACGCAACGCGAACTGGTGATATTGGCGGCGGCTAGATTGGGAAATACCCGCTTGCTGGACAATGTTGAAGTTTGTCTTGATTGATTACTTGGCCGGTTGGTTGTTATATAATCCGCGCCCTGTTCGAAAGGGAAGTTTTACATGCAAAGAATCATGCTTAAAGCCAAACTGCACCGGGTGCGTGTCACACACTCCGAGCTGCACTACGAAGGTTCCTGCGCCATCGACGACAATTTGCTGGATGCCGCCGACATCAGGGAATATCAGCAGATCGATATTTACAACGTCACCAATGGCGAGCGTTTCACCACCTACGCGATCCGCGCGCAACGCGGTTCCGGCGTGATTTCTGTGAATGGTGCGGCCGCGCACAAGGCCAACCCGGGTGATATTCTGATCATCGCCAGCTATGCCATGTACAACGAACTGGAACTGCAAAAATTCCATCCGCAGCTTGTCTATGTGGACGAGCACAACCGTATCGTCGCGCAACGCGACCAGATCGCCGTACAGGTGGCCTGATACTGGCCTGTTGCCGAATTAGAGAACCAATGAATATTAATAACCTGGTAAACCGTTACCCCACTTTTGTGGCGGTCGCCTTGTTTGTTAATTTTGTGGTTCTTCTCAGCGCGGCAAGCTATGCCCTGATCGATAATTTCGCGAAGATCGAAAAATCCCGCGCGTTCGAAAACTTGAACAGTATTGGCAAGCTCAAGGCCGGTCAAATTCAGCAATATCTCCAGGCCCGCAAAGGTGATGCGATTATTGTCTCGGGGTTGTTGAGTAATTCAGCTGTTCAAAATTGGCTGAAAACCCCATCTGGCGGCGTACCGGTTGCGGTGCGGCAGTCACTGGATATCATAGGCGCGGTCTATCAGTTGGGCGGATTACAGCTGCTGGACGACAAAGCAAATGTTCGTTATGGCAACGGGCAATATGCCGGGCTGTCCAACACGGCAAAATCCTTGGCATTGCGTGCGATTCGTGAAAACTCCCTGCATATTTCACCTGTTTACTTCGGCGATCCATCTGCGCCGGACAAGCCGCTGCTGGATATTTTCGCTCCTCTGGTAAACCCGGACACCTCGGCGGTTATAGGGGTTCTGGTGCTGCGCGACGACTTGCGTTTTCTGTACACCTTGCTCCAATCCTGGCCGGTAGAGAGCGTTTCCGGCGAAACATTGCTGGTCACCAGGGACGGCGACGATGTCTTGTTTCTCAATGAATTGCGTTTCAAGAAAGATACCGCGCTCAAGCTCCGCTTGCCGTTCAGAAGGAGCGCCGATGCGCCTGTTGTCCCGACCATAGAAATGTTGAAGCACGGCTATTTCGGGCCATTGGAAGCCGTCGACTACCGCGAAAAACCTACCTTGGCTTTTAATATTGCCGTGCCGGATACCTCGTGGGGCATGGTGGTCAAGATGGATACGGACGAGGTGTTGCGGCATGTCCGGCGCTTGCAGATAGCCGTCTGGATCATTGGCGCAATATTTGTTCTGGGTGCGGGAATCATTCTCTGGACATGGTGGAACAAACAAAAAATAGAGCGATTGGCGCAAGCAAAATTGGATGAGGTTGCCGCAGACTTGCGTGTTTCCGCGATTGCTTTTGAAACGCATGAGGCGATCATAATCACCGATTGCCACCCGAAAATTCTGCGGGTCAATAAAGCGTTTTGTGAAATCACCGGCTATACGCCGGAGGAAGTCATTGGCCGCAATCCAAAAATGCTCAGCGGAGAAAAGAGACCCAAAGCCTTTTATGAGGAAATGTGGGCCACTATTTTCCGTGACGGAACGTGGAGTGCGGAGATGCTGGATAAGCGTAAGAATGGCGAGATTCTTCCGGTGTGGCTGACGATCACTGCCGTTACCTCGTCGGAGGGCGTGCTCACCCACTACGTTGGCTCGTTTTTTGATATTACCGACCGAAAAAAATCGGATGATGAAATTCACCGACTGGCCTTTTACGACCCGCTGACCGATCTGCCCAACCGCCGCCTGCTGATCGACCGCCTGCAACACGCGTTGGCAACCAGCGAGCGTAGCGGCAGGCACGGTGCGATCATGTTTATAGACCTCGATAATTTTAAAGTCATCAACGATACCAAGGGGCATGAATGCGGAGATATGTTATTGGTGGAGGCGGCGCGCCGTTTGCAGTCCTGCGTGCGGGAAGGCGATACGGTGGCCAGGCTCGGCGGCGATGAATTTGTGGTCATGCTGGAAGATTTAAAAGGTGATATGGAACAGGCTGTAACATTGACCGATGAAGTGGGCGAGAAAATTCTTTCCACGCTCAATCGACCCTATCAGATCAATGAAAACGAATTTCACAGTACCGCCAGCATCGGAATTAACCTGTTCGTCGACCGCAGCATGTCTGCTGATACTTTACTCAAATATGCGGATATTGCGATGTACCAGGCAAAGGGTGCGGGGCGGAACACCTTGCGTTTCTTCAACCAGAAAATGCAGGCCGTCCTGGAAGCTCGCACCGCGATAGAATCGGATATGCGTCGCGCGCTGGTCGAGCGGCAATTCAGGCTTTATTATCAGGCGCAGATTAACGATAGCGGCTGCATTACCGGAGCCGAGGCATTGGTGCGCTGGATACATCCGCAGCGCGGCATGATTCCTCCCATACAGTTCATTCCTATAGCCGAAGAGAGCTCCCTGATTCTCGACATCGGTCATTGGGTGCTTGTGACTGCCTGCCAACAACTCGCTTTATGGGGTAATGATAAGCAGAAACGCGGTTTGGTAATTGCCGTGAATGTCAGCGCCAGGCAGTTCAAGTTGAAAGATTTTGTGGATCAAGTGGCGGCAGCCATAAGTGAACATGGTATCAATCCGGCGCGCCTGAAGCTGGAATTGACCGAAAGCGTGGTGCTGGACGATATGACCGATATCGTGACAAAAATGCACGCACTGAAAGCGCTAGGAGTCAGCTTGTCACTGGATGATTTTGGTACGGGCTAT
>CAIZNF010000315.1 GCA_903934275.1 uncultured Nitrosomonadales bacterium | reverse complement strand
GAGGTAGTTGCCCGATGTGTCCAGCGTGAAACGTGGCGCTTTACAAATATCCGGATAAATCAGTTTGGGTAATTCCAGATAGGAGTAATAGTCGCAAGGGCGAAGCTCCCACCAGAATTCGCCCTGATCCTGACGCTTTCGTAATGCGTCGGCAAAGGGTAAAAGATGTTGCGACAATGCGGGGTAGCTGCCTGAGAACCAATTCCAAGCTGACTTTTCCGTCACATTGTCCAAACACGACTGTTTTCGCGTCCAACCATTGGGTAACACGATAAGAAAGCGCCTTTCGTCTTCATAACGGTAGCGGCGAATATTCTGCCCACCAAGAAACGACTTGATGCATTTTTTGCTGGCAGGCGAAAATTTTACGATGACCGCTCTTTGCTCCATCGTAAGTTCAAACGCTTCATTGAATCCTGTCTTTATGCCATAGAAAATTTTATTTTCGACGTATTCGCTCAACGGTGTTCCGGCCTTCACGATTTTGGTGAATAGCGCAGCCTCATCATCCGATTTGAGTGACCATGCTTCTTCGTTGAATCTCGTGTTCGGTACGCTGTAGAAATGAGTGCGCACGTAATCGTCGAGCTTAAGATTTTCGAGTGAAGCGACACGGACAACTTCGATACTTTTTGGTTGTGCGCCTTTCTTCAGCAGGGGAATGCAAACGTAGGTGTCCTTAGCATTGGCGAACACCGACAGGCCGCCAAAATCGACCAGCCGTAGCACCGCCGCATGCTTCTTCAGTGTCTGGCGCAATGATCGTCCGTAGGTGGTGCGCAAGAAGCTGCTGGACACGATGATGCTGAACAGGCCGCCATTCTTCAGCAGCTTGACGCCCTTTTCCATGAAGTAGGCATACAGGTCGGCCACGCCGTCGAACGCCTCATAGTGCGACTGGAAATAGCCTTTGAAATCACCCAGGGCTTCCTGCCGCACATACGGCGGATTCCCAATCACCACATCGAATCCACCCGCTTTGAAAATCTGCGGGAAGGCCGCCTGCCAGTCGAACACGTTGATGCGCTGTGCAGTTTCGCCGTCAAGGTCGAGCTGGCCGTCGTAGAAATCCGGGCCGATCAGCGAGTTGCCGCACTGGATGTTGCGGTCGAGGTCGGGCAGCACGCGCTCGTGGAACAGTTTCATCTGGCTGGTGAGGGTCTGGTCAGATTCACCCTCCAGCACTTTGAGCAGCAGCGAGAGTTTGGTCACTTCTACCGCCTGCGTGTCGATGTCCACGCCGTAGATATGTTCGAGCAGGATGCGTTTCTTTTCTGACGTGGCGAGCCGCCATTCGCCCGACGTGCTGGAACGGATACGCGCGGCCTTGCCCTTGCTGTGTTTGTCCGTGCCTTCTTCGACGTAGCGCGCCAAATACCAGTCAAGCAGGTATTGATACGCGCCGATCAGGAAAGAGCCGGAGCCGCACGCGGGATCGAGGATACGGATGCCTTCGGCCTGTTTGCTAGCCTTGCCTTCCAGCAGGCTGCCGACGGTGTGCTGTACGATGTATTGCACGATATAGGCGGGGGTGTAGAACACACCGCCCGCTTTTTTCACTTCCGGTTTGTCCTCGACCACGGCGCGGTTGCCCGCCGTCAGGCGAATGACCTTGCCGAGAAATTGCTCGTAAACGCTGCCGAGGATGTCCGCACCGAGCACGGAAAATTCGTAGGGGCAATCGGGGTAATACAGGTTCTTGAAGATTTCCTTGAGCGGCTTGTCGTCTATGTCCAGGTGCAGCGTCAATTCGTCCGGCGCTCCGGCGCGGTGTTTCTCTTGTGTGAAGTGGAACAGGCCGGAGTTGTAGCGGTCATCCGCCGCGCGGAATAGCTCGCGCAGGCGACTGTAAACATTGAGGCCATTTTGCAGTACCATCAGCTTGCCGTAGGGTTCGATGCCCCGGTCTTCGCAGATGCGCAGGAAGATGATGCGGTCTATGGTTTGCTGCACCGCAAAATTGAGTTCACGCTGGGTCAGACTATCGTTGCGCAGCGCGATGTTGCGCGCCAGCAGGTCGCGCCAGCCTTCGATTTCTTCCAGAAACGCGCTGTCTACTTCGGTGGTGCCGCGTTTGCCTTTGGCGGTGCTGGCGTATTTGTCGAAGGAGCCTTTGAGTACCGCATCCTTGGAAAATATCGCGGCGATCTCGTCCCATTTTTCCGCATAGTCACGGAAGGTGCAGTAGAACAGCCGCGACTTGCTGGCCTTGTCATTTTTGTCGGGCTTCTGGCGGCAGTCATAAACGGCGAATTCTTCAAAATCGGTAAGTATGGAGAGTGGCAATTTGGCCGACCAGCCGTAGCGTCGTAATTGAAAGGCCGGTTCAATATCCTCCTTGAGGTTGACCGATGGCTTCTTCGCTTCGAGGAAAAATTTACGCTGCCCGCCAACGCGAAAGCTGTAATCCGGCGCGCGTGTGGAGAGGCCAACCTTTATTGCGTCTTCGTGAATTACGTCGCGGTAGGCTTCGGCATAGCCTGTGCTGTTATCCATGTCCCAGCCGAGCGCCCTGAACAATGGATCAATGAAGTCGCGCCTGACCTGTGTCTCATTGTATTGTCCGTTGCGGTACGCATCGAGATTGCGCTCGAAGTTTTCGATCAGTGTCAGGACAGTTTGCGGGGCGGACATAATCTACCTGTTCCTGTGTTATTCCATTTCTCTATTGATAGAGCAATAACGTAGGGCGGATTCTACCCGCCAAATATAGCTGTCGGGCACAGCCCGACAAACAATTAAGCGATCAGTATTTGGAGTTACTGGATTTCAACCAGAGTTTCGTCCGGCGCGACACTGTCGCCTTTTTTGACATGGACGCTGATCACGACACCACTTAGAGGTGCCTGGATTTCGTTTTCCATCTTCATGGCCTCTATGACCAGCACGCCATCTCCCGCCTCAACTTTATCTCCGATCTTGACCTTGACATCGACAATGGTGCCAGGCATGGCAGTTGCGATGCAACCCTGATGTGAGGGGCGTGGGCGATTGGCACCTGCCGCTGTTGCAGCGGCTTTTTTCTTGCCATTGCCTTTTCCACCGGAAACCTCGATTTCGTTCAGTGTTTCTACCATGACCTCTTCTGAAATACCATCAACAGAAACATAGAACGGTCGTTTGGCTTCCCCGTGATGCCCGCTACCGGTGAGTTTGATATGGAAAGTTTCGCCATGCAGCGTTACTTTGAACTCGTTGGGTGCGTAGCGTTCGGAGGAAGTGGTAGCGGCCTCTTTGGACAACAATGGCTCCGGCTTGAGCGTGTTGGCATTGCGCTCCTGCAGAAAGGTTTTTGCCAGCTCAGGGAACATGGCATAAGTGAGGACATCTTCCTCGCTCTTGGACAGATTTTCACATTCGATCTTGAGCTTGTTCATCTCATCTTCGATCAGATCAGCCGGGCGGCAAGCCACAACTTCCGCATTGCCGACAGCAAGAGTTTTTACCTGCTCATTGACCTTGCCTGGTGCCTTGCCGTAATGTCCGAGCAGATAATTCTTGACCTCGTTGGTAACCGATTTGTAGCGCGCACCAGTCAGCACGTTCAGGACAGCCTGTGTGCCAACAATTTGCGAGGTTGGTGTAACCAGCGGCGGGTAGCCTAAATCTTCGCGCACACGCGGAATTTCAGCGAGCACTTCGTTCATGCGGTTGAGCGCGCCCGACTCCTTGAGCTGATTGGACAGGTTGGAAATCATGCCGCCCGGCACATGATTTACCAGCACGCGCGTGTCCACGCCGGTAAATGCGCTCTCGAACTGCCAGTACTTCTGGCGGACCTCGTAGAAATAGGCGGTAACCTCCTGTAGCTTGCCCAAGTCAAGGCCAGTGTCATAAGGTGTACCTTGCAGCGCGGCAACGATGCTCTCGGTCGAAGAATGGCTGGCACCTTCGCCAAACGAAGAGTTGCAAGTATCCAGCATGGTGGCACCCGCTTCTACGGCCTTGAGGAAGCACATCGAAGACAAACCTGATGTGGAATGACTGTGCAGATGTATCGGCAGGCTGACGGCTGCGCGCACCGCCGTAACCAGTTCGGTAGTAGCGTAAGGTGTAAGCAGCCCGGCCATATCCTTGATGGCGATAGTGTCACAGCCCATCGCTTCCAGTTCACGAGCCAGTTCAACGAACTGGGGAATGCCATGCACCGGGCTGGTGGTATAGCTGATACAGCCTTCGGCATGTTTGCCGGATTTTTTCACCGCTTCGACGGATACGCGCAAATTGCGCAAGTCGTTCATCGCATCGAAAATGCGGAATACGTCTATGCCGTTATCCGCAGATTTCCCGACAAATGCGCGTACCACGTCGTCGGAATAATGCCGGTAGCCGAGCAGATTCTGTCCGCGCAACAACATCTGGATGCGGCTGTTCGGCAAGGCTTTGCGCAATTTTTTGAGGCGCTCCCACGGGTCTTCTTTCAGTAAACGTACGCAGGCATCAAAGGTCGCGCCCCCCCATGCTTCCACTGACCAGAAGCCGATACTGTCCAGCTTGGGGCAAATAGGTAACATGTCTTCAGTGCGCATGCGCGTTGCGATTACGGATTGATGGCCATCACGCAGGACCAACTCGGAAATATGGATTTTAGGCATGGTATTAGCTTAAGGTTAACGTGAAACGACAGGTGTAATTAAATTTCATCAGGGGACCGGTTAAATTCCTTCATGCGCCGCTATAACGGCAGAAATAACTGCCGCTCTCAGTTCCGGCGGAATTTTTGTAGTGTAATCGATCAACTCCGGGTGGGATTCCACAAATCCGGTGTTGAAGTTCGCATTCCTGAAATCGGGATGTTTTAATATTTCCTGATAATACGGCATGGTTGTCTTGACACCATAGATCACCATATCACTCAGTGCCCGGCGACCGCGCTCAATAACACCCTCCCACGTGAGTGCCCAAACGGTGAGCTTGGCGCACATCGAGTCAAAATACGGCGGAATCTCATAGTCGCTATACATGGCGGCATCGATGCGTACACCGGGGCCACCCGGCGCATAGTAACGGGTGATCTTGCCGAAACTCGGCAAAAAACCGTTCTTGGGATCTTCCGCATTGATGCGAAATTCAATGGCGTAGCCACGGAATCTGACATCCTCCTGCTTGTATTGCAGTTCAAGACCATCGGCAATGCGGATTTGTTCCTGCACGATGTCGATGCCGGTAATAGTTTCCGTTACGGTATGTTCGACCTGTATGCGAGTGTTCATTTCCATGAAATAGAAATGGTTGTCCTGATCGAGCAGAAATTCGACAGTGCCCGCATTTTCATAACCTACGGCACGGGCGGCCTTGACACCCAGATTGCCAATATATTCGCGCTGCGCCTGGGTGATCTGCGGCGAGGGCGCAATCTCGATCAGCTTCTGATTGCGGCGTTGGATGGAGCAGTCGCGCTCGAACAGATGGATCACGTTGCCGTGACAATCACCCAGCACCTGCACTTCAATGTGCCTGGGGTTGACCACACATTTTTCCAGAAAAACTTCCGGCTGGCCAAATGCCTTGCTGGCTTCCGAAATTACCCGTTCGTAGTTGCCTATGATGTCTTTATCGCTGTCACAACGGCGGATGCCTCGCCCGCCACCGCCATTGGTGGCCTTGAGCATCACGGGGTAGCCGATTTTGTTAGCCAGCGCGAGCGCCTCTTCAACATCGGCAAGGTTGCTGTCACTACCCGGTACGCAAGGAATGCCGGCGGCTATCATGGCATTGCGCGCCCGTATTTTATCGCCCATCTGGCGGATGACATCCGCATTCGGGCCGATGAATTTAATACCGCGGCGCGCGCAAATTTCCGCCAGCTCAGGGTTCTCTGCAAGAAAACCATAGCCTGGGTGCAGTGCATCGCACCCCGAAGTAACCGCTATGTTGACGATGTTATGCGCGTTAAGGTAGCCGGCTACCGGCTCTGACCCGATGTGGTATGCCTCGTCCGCTTTTTTTACGTGCAGTGCATGACGGTCGGCATCGGTGTAGATGGCGACTGACTTGATGCCCATTTCCGAGCAGGCACGCACAATACGGACTGCAATTTCGCCGCGATTGGCGACAAGTATTTTTTTAATCACGAATTATCCTGAATCCGGTTGGCTGTAAGTTTGGACGACAGCCGGGTTGCATATTTCCTCTGCGGGGCGCAGCTTGAAGTTCCAGTTCGACATTATAGCGGCATCGCCCCGCTGTACTCAATGGCAATTCGGCGGTTTCAAAGCCCAAGTCATTAATAACTTGGATTATGAAGCAAGCTTGGGATTTTTTAGCGCAATATTTCAGCTTCACAGTAGTTATACAGATGTCTTTGTTATAGAATCGCAACACATTAAAAATTTATTTAACCTTGTTTCAGAGGAGCTCCATCATGTCGCGCAAGCATCCAGTCATCGCAGTTACCGGTTCATCCGGTGCGGGCACCTCTACCGTCAAGCGAGCTTTTGAAAATATTTTTCGCCGTGAAAAATTTGCTGCTGCCATCATCGAAGGCGATAGCATGCATAGCCTGAATCGCATGGAGTTCCGCGCCGCTGTAGCCGAAGCCGCCAATGCGGGCAACCATTCATTCAGCCACTTCGGCCCGGAAGCGAACCACTTCGACAAGATCGAAGAAACATTCAAGCAATACAGCGAAACTGGCATGTGCAAACGCCGCTACTATATTCATAGCGACGAAGAAGCGGATACGCATAAAAAACACTTTGGCCTGACCGACTTGAAGCCAGGTGAATTCACCCCATGGGAGAACATCGAAGCAAATTCGGATTTGCTGTTTTACGAGGGTCTGCACGGTCTGGCGACGGACGGCGACATTGATGCGGGCAGGCATGTTGATTTGGGTATCGGCGTGGTGCCGGTGGTCAATCTAGAATGGATTCAGAAGATTCATCGCGACAAGGCGGAACGCGGTTACTCCGCCGAGGCGACGGTGGATACCATCCTGCGCCGCATGTTGGACTACGTTAAATTTATTACGCCGCAATTCTCACGCACCCATATCAATTTTCAGCGCGTAGCAACGGTAGATACCTCAGATCCCTTCATCGCGCGCGACATTCCCACGCTGGACGAAAGCTTCGTAGTGATACGCTTCAGTAAGCCCAAAGGCGTGGACTTTCCCTACTATCTCGACATGATTCACGATTCCTTCATGTCGCGTGCCAACACACTGGTGGTGCCCGGCGGTAAAATGAGCCTTGCTATGGAACTCATTTTGACCCCAATCTTGCACGACATGATCGAGAATAAAAACAAGAAAATCTTTTCCCAAACAACCTGATTTACGGGTGACCGGATATAACAATATTGACTGAAGGAGTTTTTGATGAATCAAACGCATATGGTTACGATCGACGGCAACGAAGCTGCTGCCTATATTGCCCACCTGACCAACGAGGTAATCGCAATTTATCCGATTACCCCCTCCTCGCCGATGGGTGAATATTCCGATGCCTGGTCGGCAGTTGGCACACCCAATCTGTGGGGCACGGTTCCCGAAGTGATCACCATGCAGAGCGAAGGTGGCGCTGCAGGTACGGTACACGGAGCATTGCAGACAGGCTCCCTGACAACCACCTTCACCGCCTCGCAGGGTCTGCTGCTGATGATCCCCAATATGTACAAGATTGCCGGTGAACTGACTCCATTTGTCATGCATGTGGCGGCGCGCTCATTGGCAGCTCAGGGGCTATCTATTTTCGGTGATCACAGCGACGTGATGTCGGCACGCTCGACCGGTTTTGCCTACCTATCCTCCAATACGGTGCAGGAAGCTATGGACATGGCGCTGATCGCCCAAGCCGCGACGCTGGAGTCACGCATACCTATCCTGCATTTTTTCGATGGATTCCGCACTTCCCACGAGGTGGCCAAGGTCGATCAAGTACCGCTGGAAGTGGTGCGTGAGATGATTGACGACAAACTGGTATTCGCCCACCGCGCACGCGCGCTGACACCTGACCACCCGGTGCTGCGCGGCACGGCGCAAAACCCGGACGTGTACTTTCAGGCGCGCGAATCAGTCAATCCGTTTTACGATGCTATGCCTGGCATCGTGCAGAAGACGATGGATAAATTCGCTAAACTCACTGGTCGCCAATACAAGCTGTATGAATACGTTGGTGCGCCGGATGCCGAGCGGGTGGTGATCCTGATGGGCTCCGGCGCGGATGCTGCGGAAGAAACGGTGGAGCACCTGACAGCCCATGGCGAGAAGGTCGGCATAGTAAAAGTGCGCCTGTACCGCCCCTTTGCCGCCGATGAGTTACTCAAAGCCATTCCGGTCACGGCTAGAAGCATTGCCGTTCTTGACCGCACCAAGGAGCCTGGAGCCGACGGCGAGCCACTATATAAAGACGTGGTGACGGCGATTGCAGAAGCCTTTACCTCTGGCTCAAACAAGAACGCAACCATGCCTCGAGTGGTGGGCGGACGCTATGGCCTATCCTCCAAAGAATTTACGCCTGGCATGATCAAAGGCGTGTTCGATGAACTAAAGAAGGCTCAGCCGAAAAACCACTTCACAATCGGTATCAATGATGACCTCACGCACTCCAGTCTGAAATGGGATGTAAATTTCCGCAACGATGCCGGTCACGGCGTGAATTGCTGCATGTTCTACGGTTTGGGCTCGGACGGTACAGTGGGAGCCAACAAGAACACCATCAAGATCATGGGCGAGGAGACCGAGCTTTACGGCCAGGGCTATTTCGTTTATGACTCGAAAAAAGCCGGTGCGACGACCATCTCCCACCTGCGTTTTTCGCCAAAACCGATTCACTCTCCGTATCTTATTGGTAACAACGCCGCAAATTTTATCGGGTGCCATCAGCCGGTATTTCTGGAACGTTATGAGATGCTGGATTCCGCCGCCAAAGGCGCGGTGTTCCTGGTCAATACCACGACAGCGCATGACAAGGTATGGAATCAACTGACGCGCAAGATGCAGCAGCAGATCATCGACAAGAAAATCGAATTCTACGCGATCGATGCCTATGCCATCGCCAAGTCAACCGGTATGGGTAGCCGCATCAACACCATCATGCAGACCTGCTTCTTTGCTATTTCTGGCGTGCTACCGCGCGAACTGGCCATCGAAAAAATCAAATCTGCCGCCGAAAAATCCTACATTAAAAAAGGCAAAACGGTAGTGGAAGCCAACTGGAAGGCGATAGACGAAACCATCGCAAACCTGCATAAGGTGGAAATTCCCGCTGCCGCCACCAGCGATTTTGAAATGCCCGAACCGGTGGGTGCCCATGCGCCGGATTTCGTCAAACGTGTAACCGCCGAGATTATGGCCGGACGCGGCGACTTGCTGCCAGTGTCTGCGTTCCCCGCCGATGGCACTTGGCCCACCGGCACTGCGATTTGGGACAAGCGCAATTTGGCGTTAGAAATTCCGGTATGGGACGAAGAACTGTGCATCTACTGTGGCAAATGCGCGCTGGTCTGCCCGCATACTGCCATCCGTTCTAAGGTGTTTTCGGTCGAACTGACCAAAGGCGCGCCATCCACCTTCAAGCACATTCAAATTAAGGGTAAGGAATTCGAACAAGGCATGCATGTCAGCTACCAAGT
>CAIZNF010000314.1 GCA_903934275.1 uncultured Nitrosomonadales bacterium | reverse complement strand
TATTTACGCAGCGCATGACAGCAGTGAACTTGTTTTTCGCGCAGGCATAAAATTTCTAAAATTCGATTTGGAATCTGAACGTGTGTACCTTCAATCGCGCATATAGCGTGCGCTGCGCGCACGGTTTTGGGTTGTGTTGTCGTGCGCACAGCGCACGCTACGCGCTAACTCGACACAGATTGGCAATTGGCCAACACTTCCCAATACCCCCTACATCCGGGTGCATTCTAAAGTGGTGGGCGGACAGCGGTTTTCACCTCTCTCTCGCAAGGGGAGAAGGGCTTTTGCCTGTTGTCCACCACTTCCGAATGCACCACCTACAACCCCTTTAACTGCGGGATTTAGGACAAATTGATACCCAAGATGTAGCCAATAGATAACCGGGGCGCGATCTGGGGAAATCGCGTTGTATTCCGGATGTTCCCCGTATGACACAAATATTCACAAGAGGAGTTCATAACATGCAAATCAAGAAAAACTTTTTCGCCCTGATGGCCGCTGCCAGTTTTATAGTTGCCGGTCAATCTGTGGCTGCGGAAAGCCCGGCTACCATTCCCGGAGCTACCATGGTGACAGCCGAACAAGCCAAGCAAGCTATCGACAAGGGAGCTCCCGTGTTTGACCTGCGCACGCCAACGGAATTTGCCGAGGGCAGCGTCAAAGGTTCGGTAAGTATCCCCTACAAGGAGAAGAGCACTAAGGTACTGGATTTTGATGCAGCTCAGGACAGTTTCGATCTCAGCAAACTACCGGCGGATCGTGCCGCACCGGTAGTTTTCTATTGCGCCGGTGTAGAGTGCTGGAAGAGTTTCAAGGGTGCCACTGTGGCAGTCAAGGCCGGGTTCAAAAAAGTCATGGTGATGCGCGGTGGCTGGCCGGAGTGGAAAGGCAAGGGCTACCCGATTCAGTAATTCCTGTCATCTGATCGTGCTCGCGGATATTTCCGCGAGTTAATGGCCCGATCATTTACTCGGATCATTAACTCGCGGCCATATTTCAATTTTCGGAGTAACAAATGACCATTACCAAAAAACTTTATCTGATGACGGGAATTGCATTTTTCCTGCTGATCATGATTGCCGGTATCAACCTTTTGAGCAATAGATCTGGAAGCGGAGATCTGACCCGCCTCATCGATCACAATGTTGTGCCATTGATGACTCTCCAGCAGATTGATCGTGATCTTCTGGAGGTTCGTTACAGGATCATCGCGGTGAGCACCGGCATGATGCCGAGGTCGGCGGCCAAGGCGCACCTCAATGAAGTGCGCCAGAAGGCAGGCCAGAACTGGAAGGCGTTTACAGAAGCGCATCACGGAAGCAATGTGTATGGCGACGAGATCGGCAAAATCGATTCCGGGCTGAAGGTGATATCGCTGCTTTTTGACAAGCTAAACAAACTCTACGATGACGATGACCGCAAGGGGATGGAGGCATTTCTAGAAGACGAATGGCCGCAGGTAATTGCCAAGGTGACGCGCCCGGTCAGCGAACTCGTCACAAAGGAGGCGAAGGCCATGCAGGAAGAGCGCGCCGCCAGCGAATCCAATGCCAGAAACAGAATTAATTTTGCTTTTGCTGTCCTGGCGTTCGCGTCCATAGTGATATTGGTTCAGGCGACTCTGCTCGTGAAGTCGATTCGTCGCTCGATCTCGTCGATTCAAGATGTTCTTGTCGAGATCGGCAAGGGCAATCTCACGGTGCGCGCGCCGGACAAAAGTGGTGACGAAGTGGGTGTTATGGCCAGATCACTGAATGGCGCACTCAATTCGATCAACGAAATACTGAATGATGTCAAACGCTCATCCGGCAGCTTGTTGAGCGGATCGTCCGAGCTCATGTACAAAGTTTCTGACGCAAAGAAGCTATTGCAGGAGCAGAGCAATCAAGTCACCAAGGTCAGCGCTGAAATGGAGGAGTTGACGGTATCGATCACCGAGGTTTCGCACCGCGCCAGTGAAATCGCGCAAACTGCGGTCAGCACGAGAAATGCTGTCAGCAACAGCGAAACCACCATCGAGTCCAATCGCCAGGCGATGCAGCGCGCCCTGTCGTCCGTGGAGGGAACGGGAATTGCGGTTACTGAATTAACCTCCGCCATTCTCAAGATTAGCGAGGTCACACAAGTCATCAAGGACGTGGCCAACCAGACCAATCTGCTGGCGTTGAATGCCGCCATCGAGGCGGCGCGGGCGGGCGAACAGGGGCGAGGATTCGCGGTGGTGGCCGATGAAGTGAGGAAGCTCGCGGAAAGGACAACATCAAGCACCGCCGACATCACGGCAACGGTTGAGCTCATCAAGGACAAGACATCGGCTGCGAGCCAGTCCGTTTCCAGCGTGGTCGATGATGTCAAAGAAAGTGCGGAACAATCGGATTTAATCATGGAATCGCTCGCCAGCATCCTGAAGGCGGCGGACAGCCTGACACATCTGGCTGAGGACATCGCGTCCGCCACTGCCGAACAGAGTACAGTCGCCAACCAGACGGCATCGAGCATGGTCAGAATCGCCGACATGAGCGAAAGAACCAACAGCGTTATTACTCAAGTGGCCGATCATGCTGAAAGGGCAAGCAGTATGTCGAATTCGCTGAAAAATGGCGTGTCGCGCTTCACTATTGCATGAAACCGTTGCTGTAGGAGCTCAATTCATCGAGCGAACTGGAAAGTGCAGTTTGGTGCTTTAAGGAAGCTAGATTTAATCCGTCGTGGTGACAGGCTCACGACAGGCGTGGGAATAGTACAAATTCAACTTTGGAAGAAATAATCAATTTTAAAGAGGCCGACCATGAGCGATAAACCCACGATACTCCTTGTTGAAGATGACAGCTTTGCAGCGATGGTTGCTGCCGAAATGCTTTCGCCCGAATATAACGTGCAACACGTTGAGGATGGACAGGCGGCGCTGGATGCACTGTCCCAATCGCCTCCCGACCTCGTGTTATTGGATGTTGATATGCCGGGTATGTCGGGTTACGAAGTCTGCCGGGCTTTGCGCGATGATCTGACAATTGGCGAATTGCCGGTCATTTTTCTTTCCGGCAGAGTCAGTGACGCGGACCGGCTCGCGGGCTATGAAGCCGGTGGCGATGATTACCTGACCAAGCCGGTATCGGCAGATGAGTTGCGGGCCAAGATTCGCCTTGAGCTGGAAATCTACGCCGAACGCCATCGCCTCAAGGCGGATCTCTCCAATGCGTTCTCCACGGCCATGACAGCGATGTCCAGTTCGGCCGAAATTGGTTCCATTCTTCAATTTATGCGAACCAGTTATGGCTGCGCGGACTATGCCACACTGTGCCAGGAGGTGCTGAATACCCTGAGCTCTTACGGGCTTGAGGCCAGTGTAAAAATCCACGGCCAGCAAGGCGAATTTTCCTCTTCTCATAGCGGCCCTTGTTCGCCGCTGGAAGATTCCGTGCTGACCAACATGTCGAAGCAGGGGCGACTGTTTGAGTTCGGCTCGCGCGCTTCGTGCAGCTACCAGCACATCACCGTCATCATCAAAAGCGATGCGCGCGACGACCCCGAGCGTCACGGACGCATGAAAGACAACCTGGCCTGGCTGGCGGAAGGGGCCGATGCGCGTGTCGTGGCGCTGGACAGCAATGCCGCAATGGCCAAACAACATGCGGCGCTGACACAATTAAACGCAAGCACCACCAAGGCGCTGCAGGGGATAGACCAGCGCCATCGCAGCCAGGGAATCAAGAGCGGGAAAATATTTGAGGATTTACAACGAAACTTTGACCGTTCCATGTTGAGCATCGGCATCACCCAATCACAGGAAGAAGAACTGGCCAACATGCTACTCGATGCCGGGAGGCAAGCGCGGGCACTGTATGAGGAAGGGTTGGAAATCGGCGCGCACATGGATACGCTACTCAAGCAGCTTGAAAGTGCGGGGGCTGCTTAGCCATAGCATAGTCATTGACCCAAACAATCCCATTGAAAAAAATCGTAATGTTAACAAGCCAGGCTGTCCCGAGTTTATCGAAGGGTCTGAACGACGGCCTAAAGGATTTAACTTGAACCTATTGCCGAAGTCGTCACTCAAGACGCGCTTTACCTTT
>CAIZNF010000313.1 GCA_903934275.1 uncultured Nitrosomonadales bacterium | reverse complement strand
GCATCAGCCCTGTCATTGGTGCTAGTGTTGCAGGTAAAAGCGAAAAAACACGCCCTGGTGATCCGGTCATGGGGGGGCAAGTCTCGCAAGGTTCTTCTACAGACCTGTCCCAGTTTGCTGATGCGAGTATTGATCTTGTCATTACTGATCCACCTTTCGGCGAAATCATGCAGTATGCGGAACTAGCAGACTTCTTTTATGTATGGCTTCGGTTGGTGCTGAAAGACAAATATCCTGCTATCTACGGCGGTGAGTTTTCCCCGAAGTCAATGGAAGCAGTGGCTAATCCATACCGCGAACCTGATGATCCAGACGGCTTTTACAAAAGCCTCTTAACTGGGTGTTGGCGAGAGGCGTTTAGGACGCTTAAGTCTAGCGGAATCCTAGCCTTCACATTCCACCACGACAAGGATGAAGCTTGGGCGTCGGTGCTGGAGTCGTTGTTTGACGCAGGCTTTTATATTGAAGCGACGTATCCGATTCGATCAGATGAGACAAAAGGCGAAAACGCTTCCTTCGGCTCGCAGAAAATCGAGTACGACATTATCCACGTCTGCCGCAAGCGCATCGAAGAGCCCAAGGCGGTAAGCTGGGGGCGGATGCGCCGCGAAGTGATGGCCGATGTGCGCCAATTGCAGGCGATGCTGGAGAACCACGCCAAGGAAGGGTTGCCTGCGGCGGACATTCAGGTGATCCGACGCGGCAAGGCGCTGGAATACTTCTCGCGCCACTATGGCAAGGTTTATGTGGACGAAGGCCGCGCAATCACGGTCAAGGACGCTCTGGTCGGTATCAATCAGCTCATCGACGAGGACGGCAAGGGCGGACAGGAGCCGCCGCCAGTGAATGCCGAACCGATCACGCGCCAATTCCTGCGCATCTTCGATGGCAAGACTGAGATCGCGCGCGACCAGATGCAGCAGTTCATGAAGGGTTCGGGCAGTGCGCCGGATGAGTTCGAGCAACGCGGCTGGTGTACCGAGAAGAACAAGGTGTTCACGCTGGTCGATCCGCTAGCCTTCGCACGCGACTGGCACGGACGGCAAAAGCGCAAGCTCACCGCCGATCTGGATCAGGCATTGGTGTTCATCGGTGCCTGCTTCGACGGCAGCGGCATCAACGCCGCCGATACGTTGCGGAACGAAAACTTCAATCCGCATGTGGCGTTGAAGCCGCTGCTGGAATGGCTGCAAAAACGCGGCGCAGACCAGCCCACGCGCAATGCTGCTTCGCGGGCAGTGTCTATTTTCAATACTTGGCAGGCTAGTCAGAAACCTGTTCCAAAAACGGTTGACTGGATTGATGAGGGATACACGTTATGAGGCAGTTACAGGATTCTGTCTGGCAACGGCGTGGCACCAGTTGGATATGGGATGCCGAAGCATTGGCGCAAGTATGCGCGGTTTCAGAAGTGTGGAGCTTGCGCCAATTCCTGCTGGCCGTTGGGCACTGGCCGGAAGACCTGCCCAGCAATAATGAAACTACCTTGGTTGTCGCCGGGATGGATGGCTGCCTGGACTTGCTTGCTCCTTCTGACGCTGAAAACTGGCTCGGCGCAGAAGTCAAAGCCGCGATATTGTCTTTTCAGGATTTCTACGGCGGCGAGGCATCCCTGATCTTTTGGCTTCCCTCCGGTGCGGGGCGTATCACGGTCAATTCGGCAACGGACGCTGTGGGTTGGCGCTGTGCCGCACCTCATTCGAGCCAGCAACTGGATTTTGGCCGGTTGCTATGGGGAGAAGCGCGAGAGTATCCGCAGGAGATTTTGTTGCGTGAGGGTGGTAGGCCTGCCGGGCTATTTCACTTGCGCATTACCTGAGGCTGGTTCGTGGATACAGAGATTCAATTCCAGCCCGGTGAGCGGATTACCCATAACGATTTCGGCCAAGGTGTCGTTCTCGATGTGCCGCACGATGGGTATCTGCGAGCGTTCTTTGGCGTGGGTGAACGGCGTGTTCCATTTGCTTCAATTCGCCGCCAGCTATCCCGAACCGAACGTATCTTGCGTGCCGTCGATGGTGGCACTGACCGGGCACGCAAGGCATGGCTGTCCTACGAAGCTCATGCCCTGCCTGTGATGGAAAGCGCTTCGGCGCTAACCTCTGCCAAGATTGACCTGCTACCGCACCAAGTGGTGCTGACACACCGGATTGCTACCGCGTCACCACGCCGCTATCTCATCGCCGATGAAGTGGGGCTGGGCAAGACCATCGAGACCGCGCTGATCCTGCGCGAGCTGGCGAGCCGTGGTGAACTGAAGCGTGCGCTGATGGTGGTGCCTGCTGGCCTCGTGAACAATTGGCATCGTGAACTGAACGAAGTTTTCAATCTCGATTTCGAGGTATTCGGCTCCGAAGGCGACATCACCGACCGTAAGACCAATGCCTTCGCCAAACACGACCGGCTGATTGCCAGCATTGACACCCTCAAGCGCCCGGCACGTATCAAACGCCTGTTGGCCGCACCGCGCTGGGATTTGGTGGTGTTCGATGAAGCGCATCACCTGACTGCCTACAAGGTTGGGGGCAAGGTTAGAAAAACCGAAAACTACAAGCTGGTCGAAGCAATGAAGGATCATGCGCGCGATCTAATGCTTCTCTCTGCGACACCGCACCAAGGTAATCACTTTCAATTCTGGATGCTGATACAGCTATTGAACCCAACGCTGTTCGGCAGCCCAGAGGAAATGCTGGAACACCGCCACCGCCTCAATACCGTGATGTTCCGCCGCACCAAAGCCGATGCCTGCCAGCCTGATGGTTCGCCGCTGTTTGCCCGCCGCTGGGTGCATACCGAATCGTTCGTGATGGGCGAGGAAGAGCGGAAATTCTACGAAAAACTTCGCGAGTATCTGGAAGACGGATTCAATCTGGCACAACGGCAAGGTGGTAAAGGTCGAGCGCTCGGCTTCTTAATGGCGATTTTTCAGAAGATTGCCGCTTCGAGTTTTGCGGCTGTGCGCCGAACGCTAAAGCGACGCCTGCTGATGTTGACGCTGCATGAAGCCTTTCTGCGCGACAAAGACCTCGACATCGAAGGCCGTGAGCGGCTGACGGGTGAGGCGCGCGAACTGATACACCAGGAGTTCAACCTGTCACGCGATAGCATCGGTCGCAGCGAGGTGGATCGTGTGCTTGCTGATCTCAAGTACCGGCTGGTGAAGAAGCTGGACGAAGAAGCGCTGGAGATGGCCTCCGATCCCTATGGCAGCGAGTTTTCGGCAGCGCACGCAGAGGAAGCCGCATCGGCAGTCGTTGAAATGCACTTGCCCGAAGAGCGCATGCGCATCGGCGAATTGTTGGCGGTGTTCCCGCAGCAACGAGAAACCAAGGCGCAGAAGCTGCTTGATGGCCTTGGCATTTTGTGGCGGCAAAATCCGAACGAAAAAATTGTGGTGTTCGCCACCTATCTCGGCACGGTGGATTTGATCGCCCGTGAAATCGAACAGACGTTTCCCGGTCAGGGTGTGGCGGTATTGCGCGGTGGCGACCACGGCGCGAAGCTGGCGGCAGAGCGCCGTTTCCGCCTGAAAGACGGGCCACGCGTGTTGGTCTGCACCGCTGCCGGGCGTGAAGGTATCAACTTGCAATTCGCCCGCATCCTGTTCAATTTCGATCTGCCGTGGAACCCGATGGATATGGAGCAGCGCATCGGGCGCATCCACCGCTATGGGCAAAACCACACGGCGCAGGTTTACAACCTTGTGCTGTCGGACACCATCGAGGGGCGCATCTTTCTGTTGCTTGAAGAGAAGCTGACGGAAATTGCGCGGACGGTCGGCAAGGTGGATGACCAGGGCAACGTCGCCGAAGACTTGCGCGCACAGATTCTTGGGCAGCTATCCGAGCGGCTCAATTACGACCGCCTGTATCAGGAGGCGCTATCCGATCCAGAATTGAAACGCACGCAGGTAGAGCTTGAAGCTGCGCTTTCAAATTCACGCGAAGCCAGACAGGTGGTGTTCGATCTGTTCCAAGACCTCGAAGGTTTCAGCCTGGATGACTACAAACCTTTTTCCGATGTATCGTCGAGCATGGATCGGTTGGTGCAGTTCATTTCGGCGGCAGTGGCAGACCGCCAGCAACGGATGGTCAAGGTGGACAATGAGACCTATGACCTCATGGCGGTTGATGGTGCTCGCCGCGCCCGGTTCACATTGAACCGCGACACGGCCACGAGCAGCGACGATCTGGAACTAATGGGGCTGGATCACCCGCTTGTGCAGGAAGAGCTAGGGCGTTGGCGCAGCGTGCCGCCGGAGGAAGTTGGCATCGCTGTTGAAGGGGATGTTGAAGCGCCGGTACTGCTGTCGTTTTGGATGGTTGAGGTGTCAGCCGGTAAAGGCGAGCGCCGCGTGGTGGTGCAGCCGATTGCGGTTAATTTGGATGGAACACGGGTGCCAGCGGTGGAGCGGCAATGCGAGCGCTACTTGCACGCACCAACAACCACGCCGAAGTTTTCGCCGGAGCAGCGGCTAGACATTTTCTCGCGGGTGGTTGAGCCAACGCTACAGCGCGAGCTCAAGCACAAAGGGGCGGCGAATGGTGATGGCAGTTACTCTGCCGAGTTGATTGGGTATGTGGAAATTGTTGGATTGGGGGCGTGATGCTGGACGAATATTCAATTGAGCAGCGCGCGGCACATATATCCGATGCACGGACGAAGGAATATTTTTCCGAGGTGTTGAGCTGCTACGCGGCGGGGAGTTGCCTCTCTCCAGCCAAAGACCGCGCGGGGCACATAACATTTTCTCCCCCTGCATTTATGCTGGTTGCAGCTTGATTTTACCGACCAGCCTTTTTTAGGGGTGTGGTAAAGGGGATAACATAGCCGACTAAAACTTAGGCAGGTGGTGCTGGTAGCCGATTCCCGCGTTATTGCACCGCAGGGAAATAATTCAATAAATAAATAGAAAATACCCCTGCCGGGCGATAGTCCGATTAAAAACTCAAACCAGAATCGTGATTGTTGAAATAGCCACCCTAACGCCAGACAGCCATCGGTTTTAGGGGGGTAGTTCTCATGGCTACTCCCCCTGGCTTGCCGCCAGATAGGCATCGCCGGACAGTTTGGAGGGTTGGGAGGGTTTCCCCGTATCCCTGCTTGTGTAGGGTGTGCCATGGTTACTTCCTGAAAAACCATCCCAACCCTCCGAAGTGTCCAGTAGGCCGATGCCGCGATAGACGACGGTGCCGGATTTTTCTTTCTGGTATCCCCTGTCGCCGAGCTTCATTCCGAACTTGGTGCTGGAAAGCGGAAAGCCGCCGTTGTCTTCCACCCAGCGCTTGTAGTTGCCATACAGCGCACCGGCTTTGGCGGTGGCGTGTGGCGCTGTGATGCAGCATTCCTCAATCCACTTGCCGATCAAGTCCATTTCGCTTTTGTATTCCTCGGTAGCGGCCAGCACTTCCGGCGGCGGGTTGAGTCCTTGCCGCTGCCATTCCAGACAGCCTTGCACAGCCCATGCGAGGATGCCGGGGTATTCAGCGCGCAGCTTTTCCGGCAGTTTTCCATCTTTCTCTTCTGGCGGGATAGTGACGGCAAAAGGTATCAGGCGGATGCGCCGCCAGATGGCGAAATCGTCGCCACGGATGACGGGCTTGTGGTTTGCCGCCAGCCAGATTTTGAAATTGGGGATGAACTCGAAGTATTCAGCAAACAAGAAGCGCGCGGCGATGGTGTCCTGTCCGGTGAGTTGCTTAATCATGGTTTCCGCAAAGCGGCGACCATCTTCTGTTTCCGAGGTGGCGACAAGGCGCGCGCCGCGCAACCGGGCGATGTCGTTGGGAATGCCGCCGCCCTGTTTGACCATGAGGGTTTCGGCGGGGCATTGCATGGCATAGTCGCCCAGCAGTTCCTTGATGGCGGTGAGCAGGGTGCTTTTGCCGTTCTGGCCGCTGCCATGAAGGAAGAACAGGCATTGTTCATCGGTGAGGCCGGTGAGGCTGTAGCCGATGGCACGCTGGAGAAAATCCACTAGCGCCTGATTGCCTCCCATGATGCGATTTAGGAATGCCAAAAATATGGGCGCTTGTGCATTGTGGTCGTATGCCACCATCGCTTGTTTGGTTATGAGATCGTCGGGGCGCGGCACGCGCAGAGCGCCCGTACGCAGATTGATGACGCCATTGCTGACGCATAGCAGGTAGTTGTCCTGATCCAGTTCGGAGACGCGCACCGGGATGCCGGGCTCGGACTTGGCCAGCTCGATCATCGCCTTTAGGCAATTTACTGATTGTGTTTTGTGAGCGTGTGCTGCCAGTGATTTTGCCATGCCTTGTTCGGCTGCCTCTGCGGCTTGCTTGGCCTCGCCATATATGGCGATTGCTGTATCCTTGGCGCGGCGCATTATTTCGCCATCCTGGTCAAATAACCATCGCACATTGAGCCACACCAGCCATTTTTTTATTTCAGGGCAGTAGCGCAGGTCATAGCCATGCATGTTCACCAGTCGCCTGGCATTGCCAGCATCTGTCAGACGCTCGATACGTTTGCCGTCGTAGCGCCAAGCACTTTCGAGGCATTTGTCGGCATCGGTTTCGGCCATTGGAGGTTGGCAGTTTGTGGCCGCTATCCGCACCAAAATTCGCGATTCTTCCTTTTCCACGCCGCGCCCGCGCAGGCTGCACGCATAGCTGAACAGTCCATCATCACGATTGCCTTGCGCGAATCCGGCAATGGCGGTTTTGCGGTCGAAGTTTAATGTCTGCGACTTGGTATCGCTTGCAAGTTGCGCCGTGAGTTTGGCATTCAACTCTAGCCGTTCAATAAGGTCGGCGACGGCATAAGGTGCGTGAGATTTTTCTTCGATGATGCGGGTCTGGAACGGCTCGCCTTTTTTGTGCCAGAAACCCGGCAGGCGCATGACACGGGGCAAATCCTTGACCTTGGGATCGCTGTTGAATTTGGTGGCCAGTGCCGTTTGCAGTTGGGTGAACTGCTCCAGCGGGCAGTCATTTATCAGCCAGTAGGCATGATACCGTCCGGCGCTTGATTCAACGGTAATGTGGGGTTCAATGCCGCAAGCCAGCACAGGCTCTAGCGGCGCGCCGTCCAGATCGACAAACAGGGCACGAATGCCGGTGACGTTTGCGGTCATACGCCCCAGCCCGTCGCCGCGATTGACCATCACAAAAACGCCCGCACCTTGGGCATTGATGCGCTCCAGTTTGCGAGTATGTTGCGCCAGCGTACCGTGAAAGATGCGCGCGAGCTTGGGATTTTTTGTCGCGCCATCGTCGAAGGTTTGAAAAGCATGTGTCTCGTTTGGCGCAAGTGCATCTAAAAAGAGTTGCGCGTGTTGTAGGTCAACATTTTGAGTCATAGCGCACCCCACAACAGTAGGCACAACAGCGCGGCCAGTAATGCGCAGTCAGGATGCACCACGGCCATGATGCGATTTAGTGCAACAGTAGCGCGGGCTAATTTGGTATAATCTGCACCAGTCATTTCTACATTAGCGTGTAAACCGACTACTTGGCCACCTTGCACGGTGGCCTTGTCTTTTCTGGTTTCCACATCAGCTCCCCTTCTTCGCCAGCCATGCGCGAACATCACCGACACGGAAGCGGGTGCAGCGCGCAGATAGCTTTATCGGTTTGGGGAATGTTGGATCGTTAGCAGCGTAACGCCACACGGTTGATACGCCGTTTCCAGTTAACGCTGCGATGACTTTGACGCTGATATATGCTGCATCGGGCAAATTGCCGATTTGAGAAATGTTGACTTGGTTCATTTCGTTTCACCTTGGTTGGCCTTTGGTGAAACGAATACTATTCACTGCATCTTGTGCAGTGTGGTGATACAGGGATTAGCGAATCGCTAATCTACTTTTCGGCGTTTTCGGGTCGAGCGAGAATGCCTTTCAGCGTCTTCCGGTCAATCAGGAACTTGTTCATCGCCGCACTCATCCATCCGTGCGTTTTTGCTTCGCGCTTCTCGAACTCGTTCTTGAATGCAACCAAATCTGCCTTGGCGTTCTTGTTCTTGGCAAATGTGTTCCTAGGATTGGAGGAGTTCTTGCTGTTTGTCTCGCTTTTCTCTTCTCGCTGAACCTGCGCATAAGCTTTGGTCATAGCCCTTATTGTTTCTGAAGGGACGCCAAGTACATTACCGGCTTCATCAGCGAAGCGGTTTTCTAGGTATCGTCTAAGGCAGTCATCGTCAACCTGATATTCGTCTCCATTATCTAATTTGACAGAAACTATCTTGCTACACGTTGCATTATTGCGGAAGGTACTCATGCCGCCACCTCCCGAAGTTGAACAACATTTGCGCCAGTCTCCGAAGGAATAAGCGCGCAATATGCCGCCCAGTCCGCCATCAGCTTGGTACGCTTGGCAAGCAGGTCGCCACGCCGGTATGCTCCCTCGGTTTTATTCTTGATCGTATGCGCCAGCGACATTTCCACTACATCGCTTGGGTAGTGCGATACCTCCGATGCCCAGTCGCGGAAAGTTGACCGGAACCCGTGGATCGTAATATCTGATTTATCCATGCGCTTGAGTAGGGATGTGCCGAAGTTTTCCGACATTGCTTTACCTGTCCTGTCATTCGGGAATACGAAGTCAGATTTAATCATTTCCGCTTTGACCTTTTGCAGGATTGCCAGCGCAGCATCAGTCAACGGGACAGTGTGTTCTTTCCGCGTCTTCATGCGCTCCGCAGGTATAGTCCAAAGCCTCTTGGTTTCGTCTATTTCGCCCCATACGGCGAAGCGCACATCACCCGTGCGAGTTGCTGTCAGGATGATAAATTGAACCGCTAGGGACGCTATGCCGGGCATCGCTGCCAGCTTTGGCATGAATGCTCCTATCTCTGCGAAGGGGAGGGCGGGCTGGTGTACGACAACCTTGTCCGTTTTCGGTAGCAGGTCTTTCAATAGAACCTTGTCCGCCGGATTGTCGCCGCTGCGGTACTTCTTCGCCTTGCACCAGTCCATCACGCTGCCTATGCGTTGCTGTACGCGCTCCGCCGTCTCCCGCTTTGTCAGCCATATCGGCTCCAGCACCTCGGCCACCAGCGTATTGTCAATGCGATGCACGGGGAGCTTGCCCAGCACGGGGAAGGCATAGGTCTCCAGTGTGGTGCGCCATTGCTGCGGATGCTTCGCGTTAGTCCAGCTTGGCGATTGCAGCTTGATGTACTCTTCGGCAGCTTCGGCAAACGTGATGATGTTGCCAGCTTCAAGCCGTTTAGTCTGTGCTGCATCCTGTTTGAGTTTTAATGGGCAGTTACCATCGGCCAGTTGCTGCCGTGCCTTGTTTGCGCGTTCCCGTGCCTCTACTAACGAGAATGTGGGGTATGCGCCCAGCCCCATTTCGTGTTCCTTGCCGTGGATGCTACAGCCGTAGCGAAAAAGCCATGACTTGCTGCCGGTAGCTCCGACCTGCAAATATAAATTGTTGCCGTCTGGATAATATCCACCGGGTCGCTTGCCGCTGACAAACTTGTCGTTCAGTCTGTTTATTCTTCGCGCCATGATGATCTCCTCAAATAGTCAACGGGAAACGAACCGTATATAAATGCAGGGAGACTAACTACATTTCAAAAAACTACCCCCGCACCAACCCACGTCATTGGGTGCGATTCTACGCTATTATTTGAGACGATGTAAGATTATTATTTGCAGGCAACGGCAATGATTTATTTGAAAAAATAGACTTAATGAGATAACATGAATCTCTGACGTTAGCGGACGTCCACTCCGCCAAATAATCAAGGCGAACGCAAGTTCGCCTTTTTTTACATCTGTTCAATAGTTGGGTTTATCGCCATGTTTGATTTTGTCCATGAAAAAAAGCGGCTGGTGCAAGTTGTTTTGGCGCTTATCATTTTGCCATTTGCGTTTTGGGGGGTGGATTCATATAACCAATCCGGAAATACAGCAGAAGTGGCTGCTACAGTGAACGGTGAAAAAATTCCCCAGCAGGAATTTGAAAATGCATTGCGCCAGCAACAGGATCGTTTGCGCCAAATGTTGGGAGCTAAATTTGATGAGGCGATGCTCGACAATCCGGAAACAAAGCGTGCAGTGATGGATAACTTGATCACGCAACGCTTGCTGACCGAACGCGCCAAGTCTATCGGTTTGGCTGTCACCGATGAACAGGTGGCGCAAGTTATCTTGGGCATTGAGGCCTTCCAAGATAACGGGAACTTCGACAAAAAGCGGTACGAAACCGCGTTGGCAAGTCAGAAAATGTCCCCGCCGATGTTCGAGGCACGTCTGCGTAGCGAGTTGCTCGGACAGCAGATACGCGATGCTTATGTACAAAATGGATTTTCCTCGAACAGCATGGCGGATAACATCATCCGTTTGAATGAGCAGCAACGCGTAGTGAGCGTATCCAACATATCGTTTCAGTCTTTTGTCGCGCAAAGTAAAGTGGACGAAGCAGAGATTAAAAAATACTACGAGCAGAACCAGAAAGAATTTCAGAGCCCGGAGCAGGCGAAAGTTGAATATGTGAAACTTTCCGCAGATACATTATTGGATAAAGTTGAAGTGGCTCCGGAAGAAATGCGCCAATACTACGAGGCCCATCAAGGCGACTTCGGCACAGCCGAACAACGCCAGGCAGCACATATCCTGATTAACGTAGCCGCCGTTGCGCCGCAAGCCGAACAGGACGCTGCCAAGGCTGCGGCTGACCGGTTGCTGCAGCAAGTTAGGCAAAATCCCGCCAAATTTGCTGAACTGGCCAAGCTGAATTCACAAGATACCGGTTCTGCCGCAAATGGTGGCAATCTCGGATTTTTTGGACGGGGCATGATGGTCAAACCGTTTGAAGAAGCCGCTTTCGCGCTCAAACAGGATGAAATCAGCGGCTTGGTGAAATCAGATTTCGGTTATCACATCATCAAGTTGGTCGCAGTTAAACCTGCCAAAAGTCTGCCATTCGACGATGTGCGTGCAGGCATTGCCAATAAATTGCGCCAGCAAAAGGCTGTCGACAAATTTGCCGAGTTGGCGGAAAAATTCAGTAACACCGTATATGAGCAAAGCGACACTCTCAAGTCGGCTGCCGACATGGTCGGAACAAAAATAGAGCAGAGTGAATGGCTGGTTAAAGGGACAGATGCTGGCGAACCTTGGACACCCAAAATGTTGCAAGCAATTTTTACAGATGAGATTTTAAAAAATAAACGCAACACTGCTGCGGTTGAAGTGGCAACGAATACGCTGGTTGCAGCACGGGTTTTGGAATATAAGCCAGCCGCAGTGCGTGTACTGGGTGAGGTGCAGGAGTTGATCCGCCAGAAATTATTGCGCCAACAGGCTATGGAGCTGGCTATCAAGCAG
>CAIZNF010000312.1 GCA_903934275.1 uncultured Nitrosomonadales bacterium | reverse complement strand
GGCATGGGATAACGGATAACCGGGTCGCGGCTATTTGCATGAAAGCGAGGGATGATCCTAGCAAAAGCAGCTGTCCGCAGATTACGCAGATTACGCAGATTAAACAACAAGTAACATTGGGTCGCCGACTCACCTACCGGGTGAGAAGATACATATCCGCAACCGACTGAAAATCTGCGTTAATCTGCGTAATCTGCGGATCGAGCTGCTGTTTTTAGGATAATTAGGAGCGGCATACTTGCCATGACCGTTAGAACGAATCTATAGAGGCTTCCTACACAGCTTGCTTCGCATTCCCGCTCCACGGCGCAACTTTCAACAACAGCAGCATCCCCGGTATCGCCAGCACAGCACACAGCAGGAAGAAGCCTCCCCAGCCCAACTGTTCCACCAGCCAGCCTGCCGTGGCATTGACAAAGGTGCGCGGTACGGCGGCCAGACTGGTGAACAGCGCGAATTGTGTGGCGGTGTAGGCGGGGTGGGTGGTGTGCGCGATATAGGCGACGAAGGCCGCAGTGCCCAGCCCGACCCCGAATGCTTCCAGACCGATCACAAACGCGAGTTGCGTCAAATGCAACGCGGTGACTTCGACCTGAGATCCCTGCAAGGCCAGCCAATAAAAGCCGAAAATGGATACTACTTGCACCACGCCGAACAGCCACAGCGCGCGGTTGATTCCGAGCTTCAGCATCCAGATACCGCCGAGCAGCGCGCCGATCACCGCGGGCCACAACCCGGCGTTCTTGGCGATCAGGCCGATCTGCGATTTACTGAACCCCATGTCGAGGTAAAACGGTGTCGCCAGTGCGGTGCATAGGCTGTCGCCAAGCTTGTAGAAGAACAGGAATGCCAGGATCAGCAGAGCGCCCCGCCAGCCCTGTCGCCCGATGAATTCACGGAACGGCTCGACCACAGCGGCACGCAACGTCTTGGGCACGTTGACCGCGACCGGCTCCTTGATCAGCAGCGTCATCGCGATGCCGGGCAGCATGAACAGCGCGGTGATGAGGAATACCGTGTCCCACGGCAGATGATCGGCGAGAATCAGCGACAGCGAGCCGGGAATCAACCCGGCGATGCGGTAAGCGTTGACATGCACCGCGTTGCCTAGGCCGAGTTCGTTATCCAGCAGCAGTTCGCGGCGATAAGCATCCAGCACGATGTCCTGCGTGGCGGAGAGGAAAGCCAGCAGCGTGGCGAGCAGCACGATAATGCCCAGATCATTCTGTGGAGAAAAGCCGCCCAGCGATGCGATCACCACCAGCAGCGCGACTTGGGTCAGCAGCATCCAGCCGCGCCGCCTGCCCAAAGCGGGCACAACGTAGCGGTCCAGCAGCGGCGACCAAAGAAATTTCCAGGTGTAGGGGAACTGGATCAGCGCGAATGCGCCGATCACCTTGAGATCGATATGCTCGGTGCGCAGCCACGCGGGAACCAGATTGAGCAGCAGATACAGCGGCAGGCCGGAAGCAAAGCCGGTGAACACGCAGATCAGCATGCGGCGGGTGAAGAGTTGTTGCCAGACGGTCATAAAAACCTTCGCAAAATATTTTATTATTTCCGTCATTCCCTGTCACCCTCGCGCAGGCGGGGGGAAGGCGGGAATCCAGCAAAAAATAATCCGCGAAGCGGACAATGCGGTTTTGTCCGGATTTGCTGGAATTCTTCAATTACCTAGATTCCCGCCTTTGCGGGAATGACGATATTTCTCTACAACGCCGCAGCGATTTCCCTGAAGCTGTTCAACCCAGCCTCAAGATTGTCGATAATCTCCAACGCCAATTCATCCGGCTCCGGCAGATTATCCAGATCGGCGAGGCTCTTGTCCTTCAACCAGAAAATATCCAGGCTGGTTTTGTCGCGCGCGATGATTTGCTCATAGCCGAATTTGCGCCAGCGCCCTTCCGGGCTCGTGGCCTCGTTCCAGCCTTCCTTGCGCTCGTGGCGATTGATCGGGTTGTAGCAGGCGATAAACTCCCGCAAATCCTCGAAGCGCAGCGGCTTTTTCTTCAGCGTGTGGTGGATGTTGGTGCGGTAGTCGTAGTACCACACCTCTTTCGTCCACGGCTCCTTGCTCGCCGCGCGGTTGTCGAAGAACAGCACGTTCGCCTTCACGCCGTTGGCGTAGAAGATGCCGGTGGGCAGGCGCAAAATGGTGTGCAGTTCGGTGGTCTCCAGCAGCTTCTTGCGCACCGTCTCGCCTGCCCCGCCCTCGAACAACACATTGTCCGGCACCACCACCGCCGCGCGTCCGGTGGTCTTCAGCATGGTGCGGATATGCTGCACGAAGTTGAGCTGCTTGTTGGAAGTGGTCGCCCAGAAATCCTGGCGGTTGTAGGTCAGATCGTCTTTCTCTTGTTCACCTTCATCGTTGGTGAAGCTCATCGCGCTCTTCTTGCCGAATGGCGGATTCGCCAGCACGTAGTCGAAGCGTTTGCCGCTATCGGCTACCAAGGCATCGTTGGGCGACACCATGCTGTCGCCGTCGATCTCGCCGATGTTGTGCAGGAACATGTTCATCAACGCCAGGCGGCGCGTACCCGCCACGATCTCGTTGCCGTGAAAAGTTTCGTGCTTGAGGAACGCTTTCTGCTTCTTGTCCATCTGATGCGCGGCCACCAGAAAGTCGTAGGCCGCCAGAAAGAAGCCACCCGTACCGCACGCCGGGTCGGCGATGGTCTTGTTCGGCTCAGGCCGCACACACTCCACCATCGCGCGGATCAACGCGCGCGGCGTGAAGTACTGCCCCGCGCCGGACTTGGTATCTTCCGCGTTGCGTTCCAGCAAGCCCTCATAGATGTCGCCCTTCACATCCGCGCCCATCGTCACCCACTGCGTCTCGTTCACCATGTCGATCAGGCGGTACAGTTTGGCTGGGTCCTGAATCTTGTTCTGCGCCTTGGTGAAAATCGTCCCCAGCATCCCCGGCTTGTTGCCCAGCTCGCGCAGCAGCGTCACGTAATGCACCTCCAGCTCCGCGCCGCGCTGGGCCTTCAGGCTTTGCCAGTTGTATGCGGCGGGAATACCCACCTTGCGGTTATACGGCGGCTGGCTGTATTCGTCCGCCATCTTCAGGAAGATCAGATAAGTGAGCTGCTCCAGATAGTCGCCGTAGCTCACCCCGTCGTCGCGCAACGTGGTGCAGAAACTCCAGACTTTGGAAACGATGGATGCGGTTGCGTTCATAGGCTTGACTCCAACATACCGTCATTCAGGGATATGTTTGGCCTCAATCGCCCGCGAGAGTGTGTCATTCCCGAAACTCTCACCTCCGTCATTCCCGAAACTTCCAACCCCGTCATTCCCGAAACGGTTCTGATCGGGAATCCAGCTTTTAACCAGCCGAAATTCTGGATCCCCGATAAGAGCATTCGAGGATGACGGCTCGATAGAAACATTCGGGGATGACGGGGTGGCGACGGAAAATTGGCGATCCTGTTCAAACCAATTCCTCCCACAAATCTTTCCACGCCGGATTCATCTTTTCGATCAATTTTATTTTCCATTACCTGTTCCATTTCTTGAGTTGCTTCTCTCGTTCAATCGCTGTAAGCATCTGGTCACATAACTCGTAATACACGAGAAAGTGAACTCCATATTTTTCAGTAAACCCTTCAACCAGATCATTCCTGTGCTGCCAGATACGCTGAATCAGATTGCTGGTCACACCGATATACAGCGTACCGTTATATCCGCTGGCCAAAATATAAACCGCTGGCTGCTTCTCCATTACGCCGCCTTAGTTAACCCGTCATTCTCTTCAATATTCATTAATCCGTCATTCCCGAAGTGATCCCGCCCCGTCATTTCAGAAGCTATCCAACCCCCGTCATTCCCGAAGCTATCCAACCCCGTCATTCCAGAAGCTATCCAGCCCCCGTCATTCCCGAAACGGTTCTGATCGGGAATCCAGCTTCTAACCGACCGAAATTCTGGACCCCCGATAAAGGCATTCGGGGGTGACAGCCCGATAAAAACATTCGGGGATGACGGGTTTATTTTTTCGCCAATTTTTTCTTGCCCGGAGGCAAATAGTTTTCTGCCGAAACGACCCGCCTGCCCGTTTTGCCTTCCAGTTCGAGCCGCGCTTTTTTGGCGATACCACCGCCGGTCTTCGCCGCCGCTTCATTTTCGTTCATGCCCGTGGCATCCATGCTCTCCGCAATCTGGCGCGTGGAAAGTTCAGCCAGCGCGGTAAAAATCAGCTCCGCCTCGCTCATGTGGTCGCGCAGGTTTTGCGACTTTAAACCCTTCATCGCCTTGTGCGCCTTCACATCCACCTCGGCCCATTCCTGATGAATGATGTTCGTAAGGATCGCGTATTCCTCGCCTTCCTTGATGTCGTGCTCTTTCCAGTAATCCGTCAGCTTGTTGCGCGTCTCCTGCCCGGTCATGCGCTGCCGTATCCACTTCTCGCTGCGCCCATGTTTCTGCCAAGTCTCGCGGGCGCGCTCCAGCGACAGGGCGGGGTCGGCCATTTCCTGCATCCGCTCGTAGCCCACCTTCGCCAGCCACAGCTTGATCGGCTCGGCCTTGGGGCTGGGAACCGACTGCACCAGCCGCAACAATGTTTCGGCAGTCGCGACATCGGTGAGGCGTTGCTTGCCATCGTCAGCGGTCATTTTCAACTGGTGACAATTTGTCACCAGTTGACTGCCCTCTTTGCCCAGCCGCTCTTTCAGCTTGTTCCAGTATTTTCTGGCGGCCTGGTAATCAGCCTGCTGAGTCAACACCTGCACGATATCCACCACCGAAAACCACCAGATTTCCGTGGCCTCGTCATACACGCGGCGGATTGCATGCTCTTCAAATATGGCTGGCTGGGGTTGCATGGTCAGGTCTCCTCGTTCATGGATGCCGAAAGGCCAAAGCATCATAGAGAACGATCGTTCTGCCGTCAATCAGGTACATATCTACGCCTGTCATTCCTGCGCGAGAATGACGATATAGATTTGAAATGTGCGCCTAACCACGCTTGCTCCTCTGGCGAACCGCCGAGCTTTTCTCGGCATTTGCCCGCTCCGCCTTGATGCGCACCAGCAATGCCGAGGCGTGTTCGTCGTGCGGGTCTTGCGCCACCAGTTGGCCGGAAAAGGCTTTTTTCAGGATGGACTGGCGCAGGGCTTCGGCTTGTTGCAGGGAGGTGGCGATGGTTTGGTCGAGTTGGTTTGCCAACGAAAGTTTGGACGAGAGTTCACTCAACAAAATTTCCTGTTCTTCTCTCACGCAAAACGGAACAAACAAGCTTTCAACTTTTGAGATGCTCAGGGTATGTAAACCAGATGTTGAGCTCGCCGCACGGACAATAAATTTCCGCCCTAATTCTGACATCAAAAAATACAAAATAAATTCTGAGCAAACCAAATTCAAAGGCCGCGCTTTAATCAGATGGTTTTGATGTACACATCCATTAATTGCGCCATTCCAAACAGCAACTCTGCCAATTTGATCGACGCTACCATTGCCTTCCACAACGAGAATGTCACCTTTAACTAAAGTAACTCTTTCAATCTCTGCCTCAGAAATGCCGGTGTCGTGCATATCGCCCAACTCCAGCCTATTGGCATAAACATTACCGACTCGAAGAAACGGACGTCTTATCAGCAAAGCCTCTCTTTTTTGATTCTTCGTTAATCCACCCGAAATATCTGACAGGTCAGCCAGCTTAAACCACCCCCAACCATCCGGCAGTTCCGGCAATTCGGCCAGCTCTTCGGCAGTGAGCGGCGGCAGGGGTTTCGGGGCTTTGGGTTTGCTGCCTCCGTTGGTTTGCCAGTCGGCGAGTTGTTGCTGGTAGCGTTGCGCGCGCTCTTGCTGGATGCGCTTGAGCAAGGCAGCGGCGGTTTCCAGTGGTTCGTCATTCCCGCATCCTCCGTCATCATTACCCCCCCCCATTTCGTCATTCCCGCGCAGGCGGGAATCCAGCT
>CAIZNF010000311.1 GCA_903934275.1 uncultured Nitrosomonadales bacterium | reverse complement strand
GTGTTCTGGCACCCCAAGGGCTGGACGTTGTGGCAGGGTGTTGAGCAATATATGCGCAAGGTCTACCAGGAAAACGGCTATCTGGAAGTGAAAGGCCCGCAGATCATCGACAAAGGTCTGTGGGAAAAGACCGGTCACTGGGACAAATACCGCGAGAACATGTTCGTGACAGAGTCCGAGAAGCGCGAATACGCTTTGAAGCCAATGAATTGTCCCGGCCACATTTTGATTTTCAAACAGGGCATAAAGAGTTATCGTGATCTGCCGCTGCGATACGGTGAGTTCGGAAACTGCCATCGTAACGAGCCCTCAGGTGGTTTGCACGGCATCATGCGCGTGCGGGGTTTCACCCAAGACGATGGCCACATCTTCTGCACTGAAAACCAGATTCTGAAGGAGTGCGTGGATTACACGGCGCTGCTGCAAAAGGTCTATGCCGACTTTGGATTCAAAAACATCATCTACAAGGTAGCGACGCGCCCCACTCAACGTATTGGTTCTGACGAGAGTTGGGACAGGGCTGAAGCCGCTCTGATAGAGAGTTTGAAGGCATCCGGCTGTGACTTTGAAATCTCGCCAGGAGAGGGTGCGTTCTACGGTCCCAAGATCGAATACACGCTGAAAGATGCGATTGGTCGCCAATGGCAGTGTGGAACCATTCAGGTTGATTTTTCGATGCCAGAACGTTTGGATGCTGAATATGTGGGCGAAGACGGTGCCCGGCATCGCCCAGTGATGTTGCATCGCGCAATTGTCGGCAGCCTGGAGCGATTCATCGGAATTTTGATCGAAGAAAGCGCCGGAGCGTTGCCCGCCTGGCTTGCTCCAGTGCAAGTGGCGGTTTTGAATATCACGGATGCACAGGCGGAATATGCCCGTTCCGTGGCTAAAACGCTGCAAAATCAAGGGGTTAGAGTCAATTTAGATCTGCGTAACGAGAAGATTACATATAAAATACGCGAGCATTCGATGCAGAAGCTGCCCTACTTGGTCGTTATTGGCGACAAAGAAATGGCCGCAGGTGCCGTCGCAGTGCGCGCCCGGGGTGGTCAAGACCTCGGTGCAATGCCTCTGGATGCCTTTGTGCAAAAAATCTTGGGTGACATTGCCAACAAGTCGGCTTTTTAGTTGGTTTGCCCGCGTGTGCTGTGCGGCGATAGCTACTGTTTTTGTAGCAGATATTGTGAAGGAATGAGCCATCGCTACTGAATTTCGTGACCGCCGTCAGCGTGAAGAACGCAAACACCGTTTAAATCGGGAAATCATGGCCCCTGAGGTTCGCCTCTCCGGGCCCGAAAATGAACCCCTCGGTGTTGTGAGCCTGATGGAAGCCCTGCGCCAAGCAGGCGAGCTGGATGTTGATCTGGTGGAAATTGCTGCTACGGCGAATCCGCCGGTCTGTCGTTTGATGGATTACGGCAAGTTCAAGTACCAGGAGCAAAAGAAAGCTGCGGAAGCGAAGGCCAAGCAGACGGTAATTGAGATTAAAGAGATCAAGTTCCGGCCGGGGACGGATGACGGCGACTACAACATCAAGATGCGCAATATTCGGCGCTTCCTTGCTGAAGGCGATAAGTGCAAGATCACTTTGCGTTTTAGGGGTCGCGAAATCACGCACCAGGAAATTGGTCTGGCGATGTTGCAGCGCATGCGCGACGAGTTGGGAGATACG
>CAIZNF010000310.1 GCA_903934275.1 uncultured Nitrosomonadales bacterium | reverse complement strand
TTGCGCTGTTGCGTGCCAAATATAAGGCCAAGCGCAATTTCATCAAGCTGCTGAACAAGCTGTAACCAGAGTGGCTCAAGTCGGTGCGCAAGCGTTTAATAAGATGTTAAGCTGGTTCCGGTACGATTAACGGTGGAGAGTAATAATGTCAGGTTTTAGATTCAAAATATTGGTGCTTATTCCCTTTATTTTTTTCATTTCGCCACTTTCGGCCAATGCCGGCGGCATCGACAAACTGAAGGAATTCATCGCCGCGACGCATTCCGCGCAAGCGAATTTCACCCAAGTCGTGCTGGATCAGAATGGGAAACGCATCCAGAGCGCTTCCGGCATCATGCAGTTCCAGCGGCCCGGCAAATTCCGCTGGACTTACCAGAAGCCGTACGAACAGCTGATCGTCGGCGATGGGATAAAATTCTGGCTGTATGACGTGGATCTGAACCAGGTTACGGTGAAAAAACTAGATGCTGCACTGGGCAGCAGCCCGGCGGCGCTGCTGTCCGGCAGCAACGAAATCGAGCGCGGCTTTACCCTCAAGGAAAGCGGTAACCAGGAGGGGCTGGATTGGCTGCACGCGGCACCGAAAGCACAAGATAGCAGCTTCGAAAAAATTCTCCTGGCTTTCAACGCGCAATCCGAGCTGGTCGTCATGGAACTGAATGATTCGTTTGGGCACAAGACTGTGCTGCGTTTTTCCGGCATGAAGCGCAATCCGCAGCTGTCGCCGCAACTGTTCAAGTTCGTGCCACCCAAGGGCGCGGATGTGCTGGGTGAATAATTCCAATTATTCCATCTCAACGGTGGAACTGTGTTGGCTTCCCCATTCGTTCCCGACAAAGCAGCCGGCTATTCGACTTGGCTATCAAAATACGATAACCCCGTCGCTGGTTTATGCCAGTTGCATCGCCCGAGTCGTTTGCTCGTTGCCGCTTCGTTTGACCTCAGAAATAGAATTGGAATAGCTTGTGCCTATTGATAGCCTGTTTGATACGTGTTCCCCCGCAGCACCGCTGGCGGAGCGCCTGCGCCCCAAACATATCGACGAAGTCATCGGGCAATCTCATCTATTGGGCGAGGGCAGGCCGTTGCGTCTGGCGTTCCAGTCCGGCAAGCTGCATTCGATGATCCTGTGGGGGCCACCGGGGGTGGGTAAGACCACGCTGGCGCGGCTGATGGCACAGGCATTTGATGCTGAGTTTATGCCGCTGTCGGCGGTGCTGTCCGGCGTGAAAGACATCCGCGAGGCTATCGCGCAGGCGCGGCAAGTGTTACAGCAGCACAGCCGCCATACCATCCTGTTTGTCGATGAAGTACACCGTTTCAACAAGTCACAGCAGGATGCTTTCCTGCCGTTTGTCGAGCAGGGTTTGGTGACTTTTATCGGCGCGACCACCGAAAATCCGTCTTTCGAGGTCAACAACGCGCTGCTGTCGCGTGCTCAGGTGTATGTGTTGCATGCGCTGTCTGCTGAGGAGCTGGCGCTGTTGTTCGACCGCGCGCGTCAGGTTGCATTGGAAAATTTGCAGTTTGAAGACGATGCGCGTGAACGCATCATCGGCTACGCAGACGGAGATGCGCGCCGCCTGTTGAACGTATTGGAACAGTTGCAAACTGCCGCACAAACCGCAGGTATAGGCAAGATAGGCAGCGTGTTTCTCGACAACGCGCTGGCGCAGAACCTGCGCCGTTTCGACAAGGGTGGCGAGGCGTTTTATGACCAGATTTCCGCATTGCACAAATCGGTGCGAGGCTCCCATCCTGATGCCGCGTTGTATTGGTTGGTGCGCATGCTGGACGGCGGTGCCGATCCGCGCTATCTGGCGCGGCGCATCTTGCGCATGGCGTGGGAAGACATCGGTCTGGCCGACCCGCGTGCCATTCAACTGACACAGGATGCTGCGCAAACTTATGAGCGGCTCGGCTCGCCGGAGGGCGAACTGGCACTGGCGCAAGCGGTGCTGTATCTGGCCTGCGCACCGAAATCGAATGCCGGGTATGTCGCGTATAATGCCGCGCGCGCCTTTGTCAGCAAGGATGGTTCGCGCGAAGTGCCGCTGCACTTGCGCAATGCGCCGACCAAACTGATGAAACAGCTCGATTATGGCAAGGACTACCGCTATGCGCACTACGAGGCGGACGGTATAGCGGCGGGCGAAAATTACTATCCCGATGGCATGCCTGAAGTGAGCTTCTATCAACCGACCGAGCGCGG
>CAIZNF010000309.1 GCA_903934275.1 uncultured Nitrosomonadales bacterium | reverse complement strand
TGCGAGAAACTTTTGCCCCGGCACCGGAAAGAGGCAACTCCCACCGATCATTTTTTAACTAGTATTTTTTTAACCAATCAACCCATTTTTAAAAGGAGAACACTATGTCCGCAACATCCGATTACCTCGAAGGCAAGATCATTGACCATCTGTTCCGCACCGGCACGCTGGCCAAGCCCGCCGCGCTGTATTTCGCGCTGTTCATCGCCGCGCCATCTGATGCGGGTGGCGGCACGGAGGTGTCCGGCGGCGGTTATGCGCGCGTGGCGGTTCCGCCGACGGATGCCAACTTCGCAGCCGCCAGCTTGTCCGGCGGGGTCACCGTCACCAGCAACAGCGGCGCGATCACCTATCCCGCGCCGAACGCGAGCTGGGGAACCGTCACGCACTTTGGGGTGTTCGATGCCGCCAGCGCGGGAAATCTGCTGTTTCACGCCGCGCTGACGGCCAGCAAGGTCATCGCCAACGGCGACCCGGCACCGAGCTGGCAACCGGGCCAGTTTGCCATGACGCTGAATTACCAGAGCGATTGGCTGGAAGCGCAGCTGGTCAACCTGTTATTTCGCACCGCCGCATTCGCGAAACCTACCGGTCTGTATTACGGCCTGCTCACTACCGCCGTCACCGATGCGGGGACCGGCGGTGTGGAATGCAGCGGCGGCAGTTATGCGCGGGTGAATATGCCACCGCTGGATGCCAACTACGCCGCACCGACCACGGGTAACGGTGTCACCAGCAACGTCGGCGCGGTCACGTTCCCCAGCCCCTCCGCCGCATGGGGTTCGGTGGTGGAGTTCGCCATCTACGATGCCAATGTGGCGGGCAATTTGGTGGCGCACGCCACGTTCCCGTCCGCTAAAAACGTCAATAGCGGTGATTTGGCTCCGAGCATCGCGGCGGGCGCGTTTAGCTGGACAGTTGCGTAAAAAAATAAATAACGGGATGAAGGTATGAGCACGGGATTATTAACCTTAGCGGCCTCTTCGCCGGTTACGGCATCAGAGGCATTCGCGTGCGCGGTTTCCCCGGACGGTAATTTTTTCTATGCGATAAACGGTGGCGCGGCGGGAGTGCTGCTGTATCAGTACGCGCGTGCAGGTGACGGTCATCTCACCCCGTTGAATCCGGCCACGGTCACCATTGCGGCTCAGGCCCGTAGTCTGGTTATTGCGCCGAACGGCGCAAATGTTTATATCGGTCATTATACCGCTGGGGTAATAACTCAGTTGAGTCGGAACATCACCACGGGGTTGTGTTCGCCGCTCAGCCCCGCGACGATCTCGTCGGCTAACACGATAGATTTAAAAATCACCGCAGACGGGACTTCGTTGTATTCCGCGCGGAATACCGATAATTTAATTCATCGGTTCGGGATAAATCCCGGAACGGGGGCGTTAACCTCGCAGGGCACAACCTCTGCGGGGACAACGCCTCAAAGGTTGGCCGCATCACCGGACGGTCTGCATCTTTACGTCGCGAGCTACGCTGACAATAAAATATATCAATTCAGCAGGGACGCGGGCACCGGGAGCCTGACGGCATTAAGCCCGTCAGGCATTTCAATCGGGGTACGTTGCGACGACGTGGCCGTATCACCGGACGGCTTGCATGTGTACGCGGTATCCTACAACAACGCCTTTGTTTATCAGTTCGCGAGGAATTCCGCGACAGGGTTGCTGACCGCTCTCAGCCCGGCAACAGCCTCAATTCCCTACGGCGCGTTTTCCATCATCGCGTCGCCGGATGGAAAGCATGTTTATTGCTCAAATAAAATCAACACGGTGGTTTCGCAGCTGGGCCGGGACGAGGCCACCGGTTTATTATCCGGGTTGACCCCGGCATCCGTTAGTGCGGGGGGCTCGCCGGAACGGTTGGCGATTTCTCCAGAGGGGAATTCGGTTTATATCGCCGTTATGGCGGCGAATAAAATCGTTGTTTTTGATAGACCGGGAACAGCGTTATTTGTTAGCTCACCCGCATCGTCGGCGATATCTGCCGCAACTGCGCTCACCACTGAAATCAACTGTTCCGCCGCACCGGTTTCGGTGGCCACGGTCGGCGCTATATGCGCCACTGAGATACGGATCGAGGCCAGTGCGCTGGCCTCCGCCGTCGCTGCGGCAGCCCAATCGTTGTCAACCACAGTGATGCTTTCCGTTGCGGGATTATCATTCGCTGCGGCTGCGATGGCGCAGCCGCTGGAGACGTTGCAGCCCATCGAATCAACCGCTATCGGCGCGGCGCTCGCCGCAGCCGATCTATCTACCTCCATCGCACCGTCCACCTCTGCCAGCAGTAGTGCTGTGGCAGTTTGTCTGGATTTAATTACCGGCAATTTTGCCGCCCTGGTGCAAAGTCAGGCGGCATCATCCGCCGCGCTGGATACCCGAGTCGATCTGGCGGTGGGCGCGGTATCGGGCGCATCCGCTGCCGCCGATCTAGTCATCAGCCAGGCAATCTATTCTGACGCGGTGTGTGGGGCGCAGTCCACCGCCGCCTTTTTGTCCACCGCCGTGCAGATCAATTCATTGTCCGCCAGCGCGGCCAGCTCGGTGGTGGGCGGTTTTGCAACGGGCATCCGTTTCTCGGCACCGGCATCGTGTACCGCGACAGCCGCAGCATGGCTGTATCTGGCCACGCCGATCACCTCGCAGGCCGGTAGCAGCGCGGTATCCGCGCTCGCCTCAAACCTGATCACCGCCGCCGCCTTCGCCGCCACGCCCAATAGCGCCGCGCACGCCGCCGCATCGCTGTTCGCGCCCGTCGTGTACGCCCGCATCACCGGATCATTCGACACCGGCGCGACCCGCGCCACCCCCACTACATCTATCGCGAGGGCAATTTAATCATGGTTAAAATCTATCCCGTCATCCAGGGCGCAAACCCGCCCATCGCCATCATCTTCACCGATGCCAACACCGATTCGGTTGTCTCACTGGTAGGCTGCACCGGATTTTCTGCCACGGCGAAACATACCCTATCCGGCACCGTCACCCCCTTCACCGCCGCCGTCTTGACCGATGCGGCCAACGGTAAAGTGCGGCTGGATTACACCGTCGGCAGCTTTGCTGAGCTTGGAATTTATAACGTGCAAATCAAGTGTGCGGATGCCGCTGGAAATACCTTGATCCTGCCCAGCGAGGAAGGGCAGCTGAAGATCAAAGTCGGGGCGGGGAATTAACAAACATCACCTGATATCAAGACGACTGAGCTGACAATAAAAATTGTGTTGCCTATACGTTAAAGTAGCCGCATAAATTATCAGTTTTTAACGGGACAAGCGGTTTTCTCCTGTGCCAAAAGAAGTGCAAATCAGTGCCAAATGGCGCTCGTCCTTACAACTTGTCGCGATTTATTGTTGAGATTGTCGAGCAACTGGACTTGAGGCCCATGGAACGCGCCTACGGTACCAGTGG
>CAIZNF010000308.1 GCA_903934275.1 uncultured Nitrosomonadales bacterium | reverse complement strand
TACTTGAGCTTACGTTGCCCAAGAAGCCCGGATCTTCACGCAAGGAAATCTCCATTTCATGAAATGGTGTGCCGCCGCACGGGCAAGCCGATGATATTGGCTTGTCCATGCGGTGGGTACTCAGTCTGCCAGTGTTTAATTGCATTATTAGAAATGTCGTGTTTAACAAATATCCGTATTAGACGAAGAATCGAAAAAAAATTTATTCAAGGCGGGCGGTAACATGCTGCGGGTAGTGACCGGAGCGAACGCTGATGTACGTTGAAATATGTGGGAGTAGTCATGCATTCACTTGATCCAGCACGCTATGAACAACTCAAGGCATCGGGGCAGCTGCCCTCCCCCAAAGGAGTAGCCTTGGCTGTTGTCAGGTTACTGCAACGTGACGATTACGAAATAAACGATCTTGTTCGCTTGGTTCAATCCGACCCGGCGATTGCCGGGGAGCTGCTGAAATTTTCCAATGCTGCCGCCTACGGCCAAACGCGCCCCATTGTTTCGCTCTCTAAAGCCGTCACCACACTCGGCACCCTGCGGGTGCGCGTCCTCGTTCTCGCCCTCTCTGTGCTGCATAATAATCGTAGCGGAAAATGCCCCCAATTCGACTATGAACGATTTTGGTCGCGCGCCTTGGCAACTGCCATTGCAGCACAGGCACTGGCTTCATATGCCAAGATTACCCCTGATGAAAACTTTACCGCCGGGCTGTTATGCCGCATTGGAGAGTTGGCTCTAGCCTCCATTTTTCCCGATCGTTATGGTGAGATCATTGCCGCTTCCGATGGCAGCGCCCATAAGCGGATTGCATTAGAACGTGAGGTGTTTGATACCGATCACCGAGAATTGGGCGCCACATTGCTGCTGGAATGGGGTTTGCCTGAAGTGCTGGTAACTGCGATTTATTATTGTGAATTCCCGGATGATGCAGATTTTTCGGATGGTTCACGGGTTTTTCTACTGACACAGTCTCTGCATGTCGCACTTGCCTTGGCAGAAATCTGCGTGGCTGATGAGAGAGCGCGCTGGGCGATGTTGCCGAATCTGTTCGCCAAAGCCGCCCGATTAGGAATTCACGCGGATGAATTGAATTCGATGGGAGACAGCATCACCGCAAGCTGGATGGAATGGGGGAAGCTGCTTAAAATTCAGACCCGTGAAATTACTTCGTTTGCGGATTTACTCGCATCCTCTCCGCCCAGAGAGCAGGAATCCGCATCACCGGTATGCAAATGGCCGGGTAATAAATCGGTGTTATTAATCTGCACAAAATCACCGGAATCAGCCGAAATCACCAGTTATTTTGAAGAAAATGGCTATGCCGTGAAGTATGTATCCAATGCGACAAAAGGCCTGTCCGTGGCACTTGAAGAAAAGCCGGATTTGATCCTAATTGAGCTGTCTGCACCTGAAATTGACGGATTGTTCTTCTGCCGTGCATTGCGCGGCAACCCGCTTGGGCGGTTTGCCTACATTATCCTTGTCGCCAATCAAGAAGATGCCGACCTTATTGCGCAAGCGCTGGATATGGGGGCTGATGACTTTCTACAACGGCCAATCTCTACTCATATGTTGCATGCCAAATTGCGCGGGGCATTCAAGATACTTCAATTACAAAATGAGCTCATCAAGGAGCGCAACGGCTTCGTAGATTCCTCAGGAAAGTGGGCTGGCATCAATCGGCGGCTAATTAATGTGGCAATGACCGATCCGCTGACACAGCTGCCCAACAGGCGGCATGGGCTGGATTTTCTTTCCACGGAGTGGGTATTTGCGAAGGCAAACAATCTGCCGCTGGCTTGCCTGATGATCGACATCGACCATTTCAAGACAATCAACGACCAGAATGGCCATAAGGCAGGCGATAAGGTGCTGGAAAAGCTGGCCAAATTATTGCAAGCGAATGCGCGAAGCGGGGACTTGGTGTTTCGCTATGGCGGAGAGGAATTCTGCATGATTTGTCCGGGAGCAGCTCTGGAAACAGCGCGCGCTATAGCAGAGCGTATCCGCCAAAGTGTGGAAGAACAACATTTCCAACTTGAGAGTTCGAGTATTGCGGCCACGGTGAGCATTGGCGTAGCGGTGAAGTTACCGACACATGCCAATGGAGAAGCACTGATACACGATGCCGACACAGCCCTATACCGCGCTAAGGAATCTGGCCGCAACCGAGTATCTGTCCAGCAAGCCGGTGCCGCTTGAGAAGTTTGAGACGCCGCTGAATCATTGCTGAGCTCTTTTGGAGTCGGGGTGAGGAGGTGTTCACTTCACACGGAATGCAACAAACTCGAAAATACTTTAGAACACCGAACTCACCGACCTGACCACCCACATGAAGTTGCGGATAAAGGCCGTGCCACGGCTATTGGGGTGGCGAAAGTAAGCGCTGCCCACCCTGAATTCATTTGCTGCCACGCCAATAATCTGATCGCGCGTTTCTCCTTATCAGGCAAACACTGACACCAAAATTTTCCTATCCCCTACACCAAACTCAGACAATCACTGATAGCACGCTTTATATACGAAGAGCATTATCCACGGCATCGGGCTGGGGTGACGCAGAATGGAAATCACTGAATGACATGACGCATCGAAAAGAATTTTGCCGGTAAGTTATTTGCCACTCACTGGAGGACATTAGATGAAAATGTGGGCGAAAATTCTGCGGAATTAAGTAAGCTTGTGAAATTAACCGCCGAAGCTGCGGCTTCTGCCGATGTGGCTGTACGGTCGGCGTGGGCCGCATACAAGAGCGCGCGCGAAGCGCAAGATGCGGCGAGGGTTGTGATGGATGCTGCAACCACAGGAGAAATGGTAGCGCGGTCAACGTATGAGGCTGCAATCAGCGCATTCAATTTCGCAAATGAAGCTGCGCGAGAAGCTCAGGAAAAAGTGAACACCAAAGCCATGCAGAAAGAACCTTGAGCGCGGGCTATGCCATTTTCATAAAAACCGCAGTTGACGGAAAATGGTCTGGCATTTCAACGGATTGTGCAGCTTCCGTAGGTGCGAATTCATTCGCACATAACCTGTTG
>CAIZNF010000307.1 GCA_903934275.1 uncultured Nitrosomonadales bacterium | reverse complement strand
TATTGGGAATTCGCGTTTCTGTATCAGGAAAATGAAAAACTTTTCCTTCCAGCAACAAAAATCAAGAGTTGTGGGGTACATGCCAAAAATTCAGGGAGTAAGTTTTTAAAAAACAGGGGTTTTCTGACAGGCACTAATTATGATGATCTACACAATCACAGTTCCATCCGGCAAGCCCAGCATATAGTTTTCTAGCACTATCCTGCGTGTTTCCATATCCATGAATGGGTCGATAATAACCGCTTCGCCTGTACCGAGACGCAGCATGAAATTGGCACCGTGGAGATCAAGTTCAGCAGCGGGCCATCGTGAATGCAAAAAGTCAGCCAGTAACACAAGTGCTATCGCCATTTCATCTTTAGGTTGACGTGTGCTTATATGCCGGAGCCTCTCAGATGGAGCTTCCCCGTCTCTTAAGGGTTCTCGTAGCTGCTGGGCGATGGACAGGCAACGTTTGCGCGAGGGGGTGCCGGCCACGAGCTTATCCAATGGTTCCATTTCGATAAGAAATAATGGAACGCCTATGTCGAGGGTGCCAACAATTCCGTGGAGCCCTCGAATGACTGGCAAGGCTGGACACTGCCATTGTGACTGATGCTCTGCCAATGCGTAGGCTACGCGATCAATGGTAAGTTTTAGAACCGATGTCTCGCCTCCAAGAATTATCGAGTAGACACCACGTCCGATAACGGGTTTTCCCAGAAGCAGCGGATGTTTAAGTGCGAGACGGACACCCCGTTCGTTCTTCTCAAATAGTTTTCGGTTTTCCCAAAAAATAACACCCATGATCAGGCGTTTTCGTCAAGCTGGAGCTCTACTTTTAATCTCATTAGCAACAAGCTATCCTGGTTCGGAACGAACCTACCGTTACCATCATTGAAAACAATTTTGAGCATTGGAAGCATCGAAGACATTTGCGCCGCTTGTGCTTTTGCTGTTCCGTCGCTATAAGGTTCCATCAGCAAATCTTGGTACAAATTGCCTTTGTTGCCAAAAATTAGGTAGCCTTCAGACACAAGGACACGAATCGTACGGGCAATGACATTATTTAACTTGCCACGGCTCTGAATCCAGTTGAAGAGAAGATCGCATTTCTCCTGAACTTTTATCTGGGTATTTGCAGCGATTAACGATAAAACTTCGTCACGCTTCGCAGCTAACCCTGCTTCATCAAGATTTCTATCTGTAAATTCAAGCAGCAGGTTTTCGGTGGCTATCCTGTCAAGTTTCCTCATAAATAGAGCCTTCCTTTGCGCTTGCATAATTGAAGTTTCTTCAATTTCCGTAGAGTGAATAAAACTGCCGTCCTTTGCAAACGGAACCTGAACATCGGTTTCCGGCGCTGGTGTAAAAATCGCCTCCACTGCTGTCGTTGTGATCGGCGTGAAGGACTCGTTGGCAGGTTGTAACCTGTCGTCCAGCGGTAGATGAAGTGGATGAGTCGGCGTCAGGCTGTGACCAGAAGATGCGGCTAGTTGTTGCGCCACGGTGTCATCGAGTGTCACCCATATCACAGCCCCCGATGGATGCCGGTATGGCACTGGCTTTGAGAGTCGCTGTACGTTTGTCAGCACCCATGCAAAGCGGTAGTCCATGAACTTCGGGTTCGACCATTCGGCTGGTGCTAAGCAATGTTTGTCTGCGGCGGCGAAACGCTTCTCGTCAGTCAGAGGGCCGATACAGTCAACAACATCAGCTACTCCGACCACGGTCAGGCTGCCTGATTGAATAAGTGCGATCCGCTCACGGAAGTTGCAGCGGCTCTTACGCATCTCCCAGGTCTTTTGACCGTCAAGAATCATGTCGATGTAGGGTTGGCGAATGGGTAGGCCGCGCATGAAATCAATCCTTATTCAATTTGTTACTCGTGTCAAAAAACATCTGGAGAGAGGGGTCACTCCAACTTCCGACCCCCTTATACAACCAGGGAGACCAGGAATCCCAACCCCTTATACAGCCGAGTTATCCAGGCGCGGGGTTGGGAAGAAAACACCCTACCGCCGATAACCGCTGCGTCACTCCTCATCTGGCAGATCCATACAATTCCCCCAGGCGTTCATGTAGGATTCCTTCGAGCTTTTGGCGAGAAAGAGAGCGTGGCCTATAACCGCTGACTTCGATTTGATCATTACGCTCTTGCGGGTAAAGCCCTCCGCGTTAATGAGCCTCGCGAACTCCTCGTCGAGAGCTTTGGATGTCGCCTTCCCCTCGGCTCGAATCTTTGGGTCATCTCGTCCGTTGAAGAGAGCGGTGGCGATCTCGCCCCACTCGCCACACATCTGCTGTCGCGCGACGCCGTCACTGTAGTCTCCCGCGAACGCTTGACCGGACAGAGACAGAGCGACGGCAATACCGATGATAGTTTTCTTCATTCTTGATTCTCCTGGGTGAGCCCACTTGGGCCGGTGATAAAGAAAAGCGCCTTGCGGCGCCTTTCCTTGATTGCTTGATCAGCCTTTAATGCCGGCGATCTGCTTTTTGAGTGTTTCGAGCTGTTCCGGCGTCATGTCTTTAAGTTCGGCCAGGATTTCCCCCTTGACGCCTGTGACCTTACCGCGCCCATCGACCTTGTTGGCCTTCTTGGCTTCAAACGGCGACTTCAGCGCGACTTCATCTACATGATCGAGCAGAACCTCGATAATATCGCCCTGCGAGAGCTTGAACGTCTCGGTGAGCTGGTCGATCTTTGCTCTGTGGGCGTTTGATAAAAGCACCGTGTAACGAACCTGTCCTTTGCTTGCGTAATAGGCTTTTGTGGTCATATGTATTAGCGTTGCTGTATGTATCAATTAGTGCGTGGCTAATGAGTTTACAGTGATTCACAGTCCGAGGTGTGAAAACATCTCTCAGAAAACAATTCGGACAACGAGTAAAAGAGCTGCGCCTTGCTTCAGGCGTTTCGCAGGAAGCGTTTGCCGACAAGTGCGGCTATGCCCGCAGCTACATGAGCCGGATCGAGCGTGGCCTAGCCAACCCGTCACTGGATTTCATTGAGGTGGTTGCTGTTGCGCTGAAGGTCGATGTGAAGGCGCTGTTCGAGACAACCGGCGCGTCGCTACCCTCTGCCAAAGCAAAATCTCCCGCAATTCTTGTACCGTTTGCTAAAGATGGCACTTGCTTCAATCCAACCCTGTGCAGCCCAAGAACGAAAAAATTCATCGTTGGTAAAAAATACAAGGAAGTTAAATTTGATACTTTCAATGCCGCTCTTGAATACCTACGGGCGATGGACACCGCATGTTGGAGACGCCAATCGAATCTAGTTAGTGCTGTGCGATGGGCTTCGTTACCCGACGAGTATTTGACGCCCTAACCCACGCCAGAGCAGCCTGCGGCGTTCTATTTGGGGGCTGGGCGCTGGATAACCCAGAACACAGCGACGCGGCTCCGCGCGACATCCTGGCTGAGCATGGTTGGGTTTTTAGCCCATTCATAAATTTAAGCGTGTCATCTCTATAATAGTAACGAGCGACACTGCACTGCGTCGCTGATCGAACGCGCTGGTGAGTAGATCATTTTCATTGCGCTGCTTCGGTGCAGCCTTGGCGATCATCGAGTCCGCTGCCGCCAAGCGTTGCGGTCAGCACACCGAATCTCATAGCCGTTGAGCTCCAATGTATAAGGGTGCTACATATAAGGGGCGGGGATTTTTGTCTGGATTGAAACAAGCACTACATTCGCTATTCCAACTTCCTGATTAGACTTCGCTCCCCTGCACAAGAAGCTCCCTGCACCCAACTCTCAAACCGCTCCGCCACAGATTGCTCTCAGCATTTCTTTCACTTTGTTCAGTTGTGGCTATTTCAGTTTTCAGCTTCACGATCAGCTATCGAATTTCCTGATCGCACTGTTTGGCAATTTCTTGGCCGATCACTGTCGACGTTGCTTTCTCCTAAAAACCCTAAAAAGAGTTCCGCCGATTAGATCCGATTTCGGTTTAATTGCCTGTTGTCCAGGTTGAATCATGGCTAACTGTCGTGATTAAATTGGTCGTCATCGCAACGGCCCGTGTTTTCGCGGTGTGTCCGTTCTGCGCCGCTCTTGTTGTAACGACGATTTGCTTGCGCTGGTTTTGTCTGAGGTTGGGACTTGGGACTTGGGACTTGGGTCGGACGTGATCTTGGGGCTTGGGCATCACCCACAGCCTTGTCGTTGCCGCCGGGGTCTCTGGGTCGAGGCGCGCTTGAGGTTGGGCGGACTTGATTAAACGCTCTATAGCGCGCCCCCTAATGTCGGTTGATGTCGTGATGTCACCGTTGCTTGGTGGGTCGCTTGTATCGCTTGCTACTGCTTGATTTGAGCTAGGTTGCTGCTCTCGCTTTGTCGTCTTTTGATGAAGTCTGGAAAACCGTGTCATTAGGGAGACGTTTAGGAGACATTTGCCTCTCTTTTGTTCTTTGTACTCATGGCGTTATCTCACTTTGATTTTTGACGTAAAAACGGAGGCAAACGCCGCTTTTTATTGGGGCGCGTGACATCACAAATACTGCCACGAAAACATAAGCGCGGGCTTTCTATAATAAGTAGTGCGACAGATGCTATGTCGATATGAACAAAACTTAAAGGAGATCACGCAATGAATAAAGTATTACCCCCGCGCGCCACCGTCGCCGAATTTCTCGCCGACCGTCTAGCCGCAATCGACAAGACCCAGCGCCAGGTTTCTGAAGAGTGCGGGTTCGACAACCCGAACATA
>CAIZNF010000306.1 GCA_903934275.1 uncultured Nitrosomonadales bacterium | reverse complement strand
CGCGAGAAAGCTTGGTGTTTTTGGCATGGAAAGAAAATCAAGATTCCTCACTTCGTTCGGAATGACAGTTTTTTATCCACAAGCGACAATTTGTTGTCGCTTAATTTTGCATTAGAGACTAAAACAAATAGCAGTGTACGACATGAGTTGCCGAGCAAGCTGTCGCTGGCGGATAGCTGACGCAGCACGGATCACTGGCATGTGTGCAGCGCGGCGCAAAATGGCAGCCTGGCGGCGGATTGGCCGGTGACGGCATATCGCCCTCCAACTTGATGCGCTCCCTCCCCTCGCCATCGATGCGCGGCACGGCGGACAGCAATGCCCGAGTGTAGGGATGCTTGGGCGAACGCAGTACCTCCTCTGCCGTGCCACGCTCGACGATGCGCCCGAGATACATCACGCACACCTCGTGCGCGATGTATTCCACCACCGCGAGATTATGGGTGATGAACAAATAACTCAGGTTCAAATCCCGTTGCAACGACTTCAGCAGATTCAAAATCTGCGCCTGCACCGACACATCCAGCGCACTGGTCGGCTCGTCGCAGATCAGCAATTGCGGCGACACCGCCAATGCTCGCGCGATGGCGATACGCTGCCGCTGCCCACCGGAAAATTCATGCGGATAACGCCATTTTGTGGCGCGCTCCAGGCCGACCTGATCGAGCAAAGTGTCGATATGAGTCTGGCGCGCCTCCCCCACCCCTCCCCCGGAGGGAGAGGGGCTCTTCAGTGCGACCATGCCCTCTTCCAGAATTTCCGCAACGCGCATCTTCGGGTTCAGCGATGCGTAAGGATCCTGAAACACCATTTGCATCGCCGCGCGCCGGGCGCGCAATTCGCGCGCGGCAAGCCCGGTCAGTTCGTTCCCGCCCAACTGCACGCTGCCCGCCGTCGGCGCAATCAATTGGAGCAGCGCCTTGCCCAACGTGGTCTTGCCGCAGCCCGATTCGCCCACCAGCGCCAGCGTACGCCCCTGTGGAATCTCCAGCGACACCCCATCCACCGCCTTCACCTGCCCGACGGTGCGTTGTAGGACGCCCTTGCGGATTGGGAAGTGAACCTGCAAGTTTTCAACTTGCAGGAGCTTGTTGCTCGTAGCAGGTAGCGAGTAGCCAACCCCTGCCTCTTGGTTTTCGCCTTTAGCTACAGGCAACAAGCTACCAGCTACACGCTCCGAACCGGCTACCAGCCCCGAATAAATATGACACCGCACCCCCTGCCCTTCCCGCATCTCCGCCCACTGCGGCGTTTCCTCACGGCACAACGCCCACGCTTTATCGCAGCGCGGCGCAAAACGGCAACCCCGCGCGATGCTGCCCAGCGGCGGCACATTGCCGGGAATGGCGGCCAGCGGCTGGTTGCGCCGCGCCGCATCGGGCAAAGCGGCGAATAATTTTTGCGTGTAGGGATGCAGTGGCTCGGCAAACAACTGCGCACGGCTGGCCCGCTCGACGATCTGCCCTGCATACATCACACCGACCCGGTGCGCCATTTCTGCCACCACGCCGAGATCGTGGGTGATCAACAGCAGCGACATGCCGGTGGCCTTCTGCGTGTCGCGCAACAGTTGCAACACCTGCGCCTGAATCGTCACATCCAGCGCCGTGGTCGGCTCGTCGGCGATCAGCAATTTCGGCTGCCCCGCCAACGCCATCGCGATCATCACGCGCTGCTTCATCCCGCCGGAAAGCTGGAACGGATATTCCGTCACGCGCCGCGCCGCATCGGGAATGCCCACCTGATCGAGCAACTCGATGCAGCGTTGTGTTATCGCATCGCGCCCTCTCCCGCGAGAGGGGAGGGAGCCAACCCCCTCTCCCTTGACGGGAGAGGGCTGGGGAGAGGGTGTTTTCTGATGCAACTCCAACACCTCGGCAATCTGCTGCCCCACCGTCAGCACCGGATTCAAACTCAGCGCAGGCTCCTGAAAAATCATCGCCGCAATCCCGCCGCGCACATCGCGCATCTCGCGTTCGCGCAAACCGAACAGCTCCACGCCATCCAGATGCGCCGTGCCGCCCGCATGCACCACGCCATCCGGCAACAGGCGCAACAGCGACAACGCCGTCATCGACTTGCCGCAACCCGATTCGCCGAGCAGCGCGAAAGTCTCGCCCTGTTCGATATCGAACGAAATGCCATCGACGATAGCAACACCGTTCTGCAACGAAGTGGTTAAAGAATTGACTGAAAGAACTGCGCTCATCGCATCACCTGTCCAGCGGGCTGATCACGCCCTTGCCGCCCTTGTTCAGCACATGGGTGTAGATCATCGTCGTGGAAACATCCGAGTGGCCGAGCAGCTCTTGCACTGTCCTGATGTCGTAGCCGGATTGCAACAGATGCGTGGCAAAAGAATGGCGCAGGGTGTG
>CAIZNF010000305.1 GCA_903934275.1 uncultured Nitrosomonadales bacterium | reverse complement strand
TTCATACCGTGAAGCATTGCTTGGTTTCGGGGAAATTTGATGCGATTGCCCTGGGCGAAATGCCTGCTTACCTCCTTTCGTGCTGCCGACAGTGCTAAAATCGCCATTCAGGCTTTTATCATTACATCATGCCGCAACCATCTTTTATCCACCTCCGCCTGCACAGCGAATATTCCATTTCGGATGGCATGGTGCGCGTGGATGAAGCGGTGGCCGCCGCGCAGAACGATGCAATGCCCGCGCTGGCATTGACCGACTTAAGCAACGTGTTCGGGTTGGTCAAGTTTTACCAGGGCGCGCGGGGCAAAGGGCTCAAGCCCATTATCGGTTGCGACGTATTCATCAGCAACGATGCCGACCGCGACCGTCCTTATCGCCTGTTGTTGCTGTGCCAGTCGCGCGAGGGCTACCTGCTGTTGTGCCGCCTATTGTCGCGCGCCTATCTGGAAAACCAGCATCGCGGGCGTGCCGAGTTGCGCCGCGAATGGTTCCACGAAGGTACGGGAGGTTTGATCGCGTTGTCTGGCGCGCATCTCGGCGATACGGGAAACGCGCTGCTGTCTGGTAACGCGAAACAGGCCGAGCAGTTTGCGCAGGAATGGGCGGGGCTGTTCAACAACCGTTATTACCTCGAAGTGCAGCGCGCCGGATTCGCCGACGAAGAACATTACATCCAGGCCGCGACGCAACTTGCCGCCAAACTCGGCTTGCCGGTAGTCGCCACCCATCCGGTGCAATTTCTTATCGCCGAGGACTTCAAGGCACACGAAACGCGGGTGTGCATCGCCGAAGGTTATGTGCTCAACGATAAACGTCGCGCCAAAAATTTCACCACGCAGCAGTATTTCAAAACTCAGGCCGAAATGTCAGCGTTGTTCGCCGACCTGCCGGAAGCGCTGCAAAACAGCGTGGAGATTGCACGCCGCTGCAATCTTTCATTGGTGCTGGGCAAGCCGTGCCTGCCGGATTTCCCGACACCGAGCGGCGAGAGCCTGGCCGATTTTTTACGCAGCGAATCCGAGCGTGGCCTGCATCAACGCATGGCGCTGCGCTATCCCGACGAAGCGGTACGCGCCGCAAAACTGCCTGAGTATCAGGAACGTCTTGTGTTCGAGGCCGACACCATCATCAAGATGGGCTTCCCCGGTTATTTTTTGATCGTCGCGGATTTCATCCGCTGGGCCAAGGCATACCGTCCCAAAAAATCATCCGAGAAGGAATTCCCCAATGGGGTACCAGTCGGTCCCGGCCGCGGTTCCGGCGCGGGTTCGCTGGTGGCGTACAGCCTCGGCATTACCGATCTCGACCCGTTGCGCTACGGCTTACTGTTCGAGCGTTTCCTCAATCCAGAGCGCGTGTCCATGCCCGACTTCGACGTGGATTTCTGCCAGGACGGGCGCGAGTTCGTCATCGACTATGTGAAAAATAAATACGGCGCGCAGTGCGTGTCGCAGATTGTCACTTTCGGCACAATGGCTTCCAAGGCAGTGATTCGAGATGTCGGGCGGGTGATGGATTTTCCATACGGGTTGTGCGACAGCCTGTCCAAAGCGATCCCGCTGGAAGGCGTGAAACCGGTATCGCTGAAGAAGGCGCGCGAAATGGAACCTGAAATCAACGCCATCGCCGAGCGCGAAGAAGGCGTGCCGGAACTGCTGGAATTGGCCGGACGGCTCGAAGATTTGACGCGCAATGTCGGGATGCATGCGGGCGGTGTGCTCATCGCGCCGGGGCAGCTCACCGATTTCTGTCCGCTATATTGCGCCGACAGCAGCACCAGCGTGGTCAGCCAGTTCGACAAGGATGATGTCGAGGCCATCGGCCTAGTGAAGTTCGACTTTCTGGGCTTGCGCACCCTGACCATCCTCGATTGGGCGATGCGCCATGTCGCGCGACTGGCCGGTGGCGTTGCGCCGTTCGCGCTGGAAACGCTGCCGCTCGACGACAAGCCGACCTACGATTTGCTCAAGGCTTGCAACACCACCGCCATATTCCAGCTGGAATCGCGCGGCATGAAGGATATGCTGAAGCAGGCCCGGCCGGATTGCTTCGAGGACATCATCGCGCTAGTGGCGCTGTATCGTCCCGGCCCTATGGATCTGATTCCGGATTTTTGTCGCCGCAAGCACGGCGAGAAATTCGAATATCCGCACCCGGCAGTGGAGCCAATTCTGCGCGAGACCTACGGCATCATGGTCTATCAGGAGCAAGTGATGCAGATGGCGCAAATCGTGGGCGGCTACAGCCTCGGCGGTGCCGACCTGTTGCGCCGCGCGATGGGCAAGAAGAAGGCCGAAGAGATGGCCGAGCAGCGCGAAATTTTCGTCAACGGCGCGCTTAAAGGCGGCACGTCGAAGGATCAGGCAGGCAACCTGTTCGACCTGATGGAAAAATTTGCCGGTTACGGCTTTAACAAATCGCACGCCGCCGCCTATGCTCTGGTGGCTTATCAGACTGCCTACCTCAAGGCGCATCATCCGGCTGCTTTCATGGCGGCAACCCTGTCGGGCGATCTGGACAACACCGAAAAGGTCAGCATCTTTTACAACGATACCTTGCAGCAAGCTATCCGTGTGTTGCCGCCGAACGTGAACAACTCTGACTACATATTCTCCCCGGTGGACGAGCAGACCATCGCCTACGGGCTGGGCGCAATCAAGGGCACAGGCGAGGCGGCCATCAACAGCATCGTCGCAGCGCGCAAAAGCGGCCCGTTCAAAGACCTGTTCGATTTCTGCCGCCGCGTGGACAAGCGCATCGTCAACCGGCGCACTGTCGAGGCACTGATACGAGCAGGCGCATTCGACAGCATTAACAATCATCGTGCCGCGCTGATGGCCAGCGTGGATGCGGCCTTGGCGAACGCCGACCAGCACGCGCGTGCGGCGAATCAAAACAGTTTGTTCAGCAACGACGAATCCGACGCGGCGCTGATCGTGCAGACCATTGACGTGCCGCGCTGGCGCTTGCGCGAACAGCTTGCACACGAAAAAACCAGTCTGGGAATTTATCTGGGCGGACATCCGTATCAGGAATACGCTGATGAATTGGCCAACTTCATAAAGGTGAAACTGGCCGACCTCACACCGCAGTTCGTGGGAAAACCCACAGGTGCCGGAAGCGCCTCAGGCCAGAATTCCCGGCGCGGTATCCCTGTCGTTGTGGCTGGCATCGTCGCAAGCATACGCCAGATGCAGACTCGGCGAGGACGGATGGCTGTGGTCACCCTTGATGATGGCACTGTGCAGATAGAGGTAACTATCTTCAGCGAAGTTTTTGATGCCAATCGCTGGATATGCGAGGATAAACTGCTGGTTGTCAGCGGCAAAGCCAGCCTTGACGAATATTCCGGAGAACCCAAAGTTCGCATCAATTGCGACGAACCGTTCGACTTCGCCTCGGCGTGTTCGCATTTTGCCCAACAATTGGCATTACGCTGCAACGGCAATGTTAGCGTTGCACGGCTCAAACAACTGCTTTCCCCGTACTGCGACGGCAAATGTCCGGTGCAGATTCATTACCGCAACGACAACGCAAGCTGCCAGCTACGCTTGGGCGAAGCATGGCAAGTAACGCTGCATGACGATTTGCTACGCGACTTGCGCGACTTGCTGCACCCGGAAAACGTGAAGGTGGTTTATGCCTGAAACTGCCAACTTGACCGCGAGCCGTTAAATCGCGACCTGGAGGTCGCTCCTACGCGGCATTTTTTGGTTCCGTCCCGTCCAGCTTAGGAAATGAAATTAAAAAATATCCGGCTAACTCTGCGTGATTAATATCACATACAATTACGGCTGAATCACTTACTCTGAACCGCCGCTAATTTAGCGATAAGCGAAAGTCACGGCAAACCGCAACAGATCAATACATCAACTTTTAAAGGGAAATACCATGAATACGAAAAAAACAGCACTTCTCCTAGCCCTTGGACTGAGTATCGGGTATTCGGGTTTCTCTTTCGCGGCAGATACGCCCGCCAACCAACCAGCCGTTTCCAAGACATCTGTCAAATCAAACACTCACAATATGAAAGATCACAGCGGTGAACATAAGAGCGGCATGGCGGACAAGCAGATGTGCGACCACAAGAATGGCATGAAAGGCGCTCAAATGGGCGGCATGATGGGCAACCATGAGGGCGGACACATGGGTGGGATGATGGGCGGTCAAATGTGTGACCATAAGGGCGAAATGGCGGGTGGGCACATGAACGGGATGATGGGCTCTCAAATGGGTGGAAGGATGGGTAGCCATGAACCCGGAGCGATGATGAAGTCATCGCGTATCGACATGGTTATGGCACTCGATCTCAGTGACGAGCAACGCGCCAAAATTAACAAGCTGTCCGATGAGTTGAAGCACAATAATTGGGTAGCGATGGGTTTGGTTATGGACGAATCGGCAAAGCTTCGTGACCTGTATGCAGCGGACAAACGCGACCCATCAGCTATCGGTAAGGAATACCAAAAAATATTTGACTCGGAGCGCCGCAAGATTGAATCAATGATTGATACCCAGAACCGCATTGAGGATCTGCTGACTCCCGAACAACGCGTCCAATTGAAGGGTATGCATCAAAAAATGGAGCCGATGCGCTGCAAGTCGAAGCAATAGACAAATCACATCCAGAATGTGTTGATACTTTTGG
>CAIZNF010000304.1 GCA_903934275.1 uncultured Nitrosomonadales bacterium | reverse complement strand
GTAGTGTGTCGTCCCCTTGTCATCCACCCATTTGTACATCTTTGCCGTAGCGGGAAAACTTAAGGTGATGCCGATAGCAAGTACAACCAACAATTTGTGTTTAATCATTTTTTACTCCATAACGGTTACGATAAGATTGCACAGCGGCAAGATTCTGCACCAACACCGGCTCATCCTGCAAATAATCGAGCAGGTCGTCCAGCGTGGCGATAGACACCACCGGAATGCCAAAGTTGCGCTGCACCTCCTGCACGGCGGAGAGTTCGTCTTGGCCGCGCTCCATGCGATCCAGTGCGATGGCCACGCCGCAAGGCTCAGCTCCAGCCGCGCGGATCAATTCGATGGATTCGCGCACCGAAGTTCCGGCGGAAATCACATCATCGATAATCAGCACCTGGCCTTGCAGTTTCGCGCCTACAGTCATGCCGCCTTCGCCGTGATCCTTGGCCTCCTTGCGGTTATAGCAAAATGGCACATTGCGCCCCTGCTCGTCCAGGGCGATGGCTGCACCGGCAGCCAGCGTGATACCTTTGTAAGCCGGACCGAACAGCATATCAAAAGGTAAACCGGAGGCGAGAATGGCCTGCGCATAAAACTGTGACAAGCTTCTTAGCGACGCGCCGTCATCGAATAATCCGGCATTAAAAAAATAAGGCGACAAACGCCCTGCCTTGGTCTGAAATTCGCCAAAACACAGCACATTTTGCTGGACGGCAAAGCGGATGAAATCCTGTTTAAAATTGGACATGGCAATTTCGGTAGGTTGGGGCAATGGGTATCATTATAATGGCACACTCGGTTTCCCCGAAATGATCTTCCCCGATTATCCCCAGTGAAAAATATCAGGATGATGGCTGCCAAAAATGACAGGCTGGTTTAACTGATGCCGTATGCAGAATTTCAACGCGAGCTCGACGAGCGCGCCGCGCTCGGGTTGCTGCGCCAGCGGAAAGTGTTAAAAAGCCCGCAAGCCCCGCACATCGTTATCGGGAAAACCCCCTATCTGGCATTTTGCAGCAACGATTACCTCGGCTTGGCAAATCACCCGCAACTCATTGCCGCGCTGCAACAGGGTGCGGCGCAATATGGCGTGGGCGCAGGTGCGGCGCATCTGGTGAGCGGGCATGGTATTGCGCACCATCAACTTGAAAACGCACTTGCAACATTTGCCAAAAAGCCCGCCGCGTTACTGTTTTCCACCGGCTACATGGCCAACCTCGGCGCGGTTCAGGCGCTGGTCGGCAAAGGAGATACAGTATTCGCCGACAAACTCAATCACGCCTCATTGAACGATGCGATGCTGCTGTCGCGCGCCACGGTAAAGCGTTATCGTCACGGCGATATGACGCAACTGGCGCAATTGCTGGAACAGGCCGGAAGCGGGCGCAAACTTATCGTCACCGATGCGGTGTTCAGCATGGACGGAGACCTCGCGCCATTACCGGAATTGCTGGCATTATGCGAACAACACGATGCGTGGCTGCTGGTTGACGATGCACACGGCTTCGGCGTGCTGGGCGAGCAGGGGCGCGGATCGTTGGCACATTTCGGCATCACAGCACAGCGCATCATCTACATGGCCACGCTGGGCAAGGCGGCCGGGGTATTCGGCGCATTTGTCGCGGCCGAGCGGGTGGTGATCGGCACACTCATCAATCATGCGCGCAGCTATGTCTACACCACGGCCACACCGCCCGCATTGTCCAGTGTGGTGCTGGAGAGCCTGAAACTTATCGTGCAAGGTGATGCGTTGCGCGAACATTTGCGCAAATTGATCGGGCAACTGCGCGACGGGCTGGCAGGTTTGCCGTGGAAGTTGATGCCGTCGGATACGGCGATCCAGCCGTTGTTGATCGGCGACAACCATGCGGCGCTGGCATTGAGCGAGGCACTGCGCGAGCGCGGTATATGGGTCGCGGCGATCCGCCCGCCCACCGTACCGCAGGGAACAGCGCGCTTGCGCATCACTTTATCCGCCGCACACAGCACCGATGACGTGGCACGCTTGATTGAGGCGCTGCATGAGCTTGCACAGTAACAAAAAATTCGCGCAGCGATCCGCTTACCTCTCCCGCAGGGATCAACAATTACTTTTTTCGTTTGCTTCCTCGCCCGCTTGCGGGAGAGGATTGAGGAGAGGGCATCGGGGGAGGGTTGGGGAGGGGGAAGCGTGTATGGCGGATATCATCATTGAGAAAGAAAATGGCCGCCATGCACGTTGATAGCTACGGCAGCGGCGCACCGCTGCTGCTGATTCACGGCTGGGGTATGCATGGTGGAATGTGGGGCGGTGTTGCGGGACAATTGGCAAAACATTTCCGCGTGCTGGCGGTGGATTTACCGGGGCACGGGTTTAGTGCGGGGAGCGGGGAATGTGACGTAGGGAGTGAGAAACAAGGGACAAGTCACCTACTCCCCACTTCCCACCCCCCACTTCCTGCCGCATTGGACTCTATCGTCGATCAGCTGTCCGCGCAATTCAGCGAACCGCTCGCCGTCTGCGGCTGGTCGCTGGGCGGGCAGATTGCATTGCGTTGGGCGGCGCGCCACCCGAACCAGGTGAACCGCCTGGTGCTGGTGGCGAGCACGCCATGCTTTGTGCGCAGCCCGGATTGGGAATGCGCGATGACGGCGGAGGCCCTGGCGGAATTTGCCGCTGCGCTGCAACAGGATTACGCGCTGACACTGCGGCGCTTCCTCGCGCTGCAAGTGCGCGGCAGCGAACGGGAGCGTGAATTATTGGCAGAACTGCGTAGCGCATTATCCAGCCGTGGGGAGCCAAATTTGGACGCATTGCAAGCCGGGCTGGCAATCTTGCGCGATTGCGATCTGCGGGGCGTGTTGCCGGACGTGAAACAAGCCACGCTGGTGATTGGCGGCGAACGTGATACGCTCACGCCGCCGCAGGCATCGCGCTACCTGGCGGCGCAACTGCCGGATGCGCGATTGGCGATCATCGCGGGGGCGGCGCACGCGCCGTTTCTGTCACACCCGGATGAATTTATGGGGCAACTGATAAGGTTTTTAAAGAACGATCCACAGATTACACAGATTGACGCAGATTAAAACCCGCCTTTTCTAATCTGTGTAATCTGCGAAATCTGATGTAACTACTAGCCATTCGACTAGGCTGTCAAAAGACGCCAGCCAAGTCGCTGGTTATGCGGACAAGGGTTTTCATGAAAGAATTTGAAATCGATAAACGTGAAGTTCGCCGCGCCTTCAATCGCGCGGCGGCAGACTATGATGCTGCGGCAATATTGCAACGCGAAGTGTGCGGGCGCATGCTGGAGCGGCTCGATTATATAAAGCTGCAACCCCTGTACATCCTCGATGCAGGCAGCGGCACCGGCTGGGGTACGCGCCAACTGGCGGCAAAGTACCCGGCGGCGCAGATGATTGCGCTGGATATCGCCACCGCCATGTTGCAGACCGCGCGCAGCCATTCTGGCTGGTGGCGCAAATTATTCAGCGGCGCGCAACAAATACAGGTATGCGGCGACATCGAAGCCCTGCCATTGGCCCAGAATAGCGTGGAGATGGTGTGGTCAAATTTGGCGGTGCAGTGGTGCAATAACCTGCCCGCTACTTTTGTCGGGTTACATCGTGTACTGAAAACGGACGGGCTGCTGATGTTCAGCACTTTTGGGCCGGACACTTTGAAGGAGTTGCGCCGCGCTTTTGACGGGGTGGATCGGCACAACCACCTAAACCGCTTTGCCGATATGCACGATATCGGCGACATGCTGGTGCATGCCGGATTTGCCGAGCCGGTAATGGACATGGAGTACATTACGCTGACCTATGAGGATGTCCGCGGTGTGTTACATGACCTGAAGCGCATCGGCGCACACAACGCCACCGCAGGGCGCGGGCAGGGATTGATGGGGAAAAATGCATGGTCGAATTTGGTGGAAAATTACGAACGGTCGCGCCGTGACGGCAAGCTGCCAGCAACCTATGAAGTGATCTATGGGCATGCGTGGAAACCGCAGCCGCGCGTGACTGCGGACGGCGCGGCGATTATCAGAACACCGTTCAAATTAACATGAATTATTTCATCACAGGCACCGATACGGGAGTGGGCAAAACGCTGGTCAGTTGCGCGCTGTTGTATAGCTTTGCAGCTCAGGGCAAGCGCGTGGTCGGAATGAAACCGGTGGCGACCGGTTGCACCGACGATGATCAACATGAAGATGTCACGCAATTGCGCGCCGCCAGCAATGTGCTGGCCAGCAAAGGACAAATCAATCCGTATTGTTTTGAGCAAGTCGTCGCGCCACATCTGGCAGCACAATTCGTCGGCATCAATATCAGCTTTCCGCGCATCCTTGAATCGTTCTCGGAATTGAATGCGCAAGCTGATATGGTAGTTGTAGAAGGTGCCGGGGGCTTTCTTGTGCCGCTTAATTCTTGGCAGGACAGCGCGGATCTGGTGGAGCAGTTGGGATTGCCGATTATTCTGGTGGTCGGAATGCGGCTGGGTTGTTTGAATCAGGCACTGCTCACGGTTGAGGCGATTGCGGCGCGCGGCTTGACGCTGGCGGGGTGGGTGTCCAATGTGCGGGACGCAAACATGGTGATGTTGAACGAAAATATCGCCGCGTTGCGGCAGCGTATCAATGCGCCGCTGCTGGGAGTCGTGCCGCACATGGCACTGGTGGACGCGCGTGTGGCGGCGGGTTGGTTAGATCTGAGATTATTGGAAGAAGGCGCACCTGATCCGCAGATTACACGGATTGACGCAGGTTAAAACGGCTATCTATGTCGAATACAGAGAACCTTTATATAACCTGCATAATCCGCGGATAGCGCTTTTATGACCGACTTCAGCATCATCGCGGTATTTTTTGTCGGATTGCTCGGCGGCGTGCATTGCATTGGCATGTGCGGTAGCATCGTTGGCATTCTCTCAGCGCAACTTCCCCCTATCCAACTTTCCCCCGGAGGGAGAAAGGGCGAACGACTCTCCCTTCGGGAGAGAATTTGGTTGAATGGGCGCACACGCTGGCCGTTTCATCTGGCGTACAACGGTGGACGGTTGTCCAGTTATATGGTCGCAGGTGCGCTGGCTGGTGCAATAGGGCAAGCCGGGATGTTGCTGCGCGATACGGTACCGGTGCAGCATCTGTTGTTTATGCTGTCCAGCTTTATGCTGATTGCGTTGGGGTTGTATCTTGCCGGAATATGGGGCATGGTACGGCGTATCGAACAAGTTGGTAGCGTGTTGTGGCAACGCATCCAGCCGCTGGCACACGGCTTGTTGCCGGTTGCCACACCTGCGCGCGCCTTTCTGCTCGGCGTGTTATGGGGCTGGCTACCGTGCGGCCTAGTGTACAGCGTACTGGTCACCGCATTGTCCAGTGGCAATGCAAAAAGTGGTGCGCTGATCATGCTGGCATTCGGTTTGGGTACCTTGCCTAATTTGCTTGCAATCGGGTTGTTCTGGGAAAACATCAAACGCCAGTCCCAAGCGCCGCGCGTGCGGATGGTTGCCGGGTTGCTGG
>CAIZNF010000303.1 GCA_903934275.1 uncultured Nitrosomonadales bacterium | reverse complement strand
TCTTTGTTCGTTGGGCACGCTTCGCTTTGCCCAACCTACGGGAAGACAGTTTGCCATTTTTGGGTCCGGCTCGCCCAGCTTAGGGATTTTATAGCAGCCAGATGCCGCTGCGCTATAATCGCCACGCTATTTGTATTTAGGAGAAAAAACAAACCGGCAATTGCGCGAAACTGCGCAACTGATTTTTTCGCCTCCCAGATGCAAATTGACATAATGGAGAATTAAATGAACAGACAAGAAATTGAAATGCTCAGCAAGGAAGTAGAAATGCTGATGAATGAGCGTACACGGTTGCTCAAAGTGGTCGGAGCTGCCGCCGTGCTGGTGGCGAATACCGATGCAGAAAGCTTGCCTGAAGCGGTGGTGGATGCGGCTGAGATGCTGTCGGAAACACTGAATGCCTTGCCCGAAGAAACGCTGAAGGATGCGCTGGAATCGGTGCGGGCCGAGGTCGAATAGGGCACGGATGAAAAAGCGCGTAGGGCTGATACTCACCGGTGGCGGCGCACGCGCCGCTTATCAGGTCGGTGTGCTCAAGGCGATTGCCGAATTGCTGCCGCGCAATGCGCATAACCCTTTCCAAGTGATTTGCGGAACGTCGGCAGGAGCACTCAATGCCGCGACTATTGCGGTGAATGCGCGCAACTTTCGCAAGGGGGTGCGCTACCTCAACAATATCTGGAAGAATTTTCACGCCAATCAAGTTTACCGCACCGACCTGGCTGGCGTATCCATCAACACCATGTTGTGGGTGACTGGAATTTTTCTGAGCGGTCTGGGCATCAATAAATTCAAAAATGTTTCGCTGCTCGATAATTCCCCGTTGGTTGAATTGCTGGAAGAAGTAATGCCCTGCGAAAAAATCCAGGAAAGCATAGATGCGGGGCTATTGCACGCGTTAAGCATCACCGCATCGGGTTACGGCTCCGGACAGTCGGTTACATTTTATCAGGGCGTGAGCGAAATCGTTCCGTGGCGGCGTGCGCGGCGTGTCGGCATTCCGACAAAGATACAAACCAAGCACCTGCTGGCCTCATCGGCACTACCATTTTTTTTCCCTGCAACCCAGATCAACCGCGAATATTTCGGCGATGGTTCGATGCGCCAGATCGCACCGATCAGTTCGGCCCTGCATTTGGGCGCGACACGTTTGCTGATCATCAGTGTCAAAGCGGATGAGACCATGGAACAGCTCAATCGCAGCGATATTGGTGACTATCCATCGCTGGCGCAAATTGCCGGGCACGCGATGAACGGCCTTTTTCTGGATAGTATGGAAGTGGATCTGGAGCGGGTGCAGAGGATCAATAATCTGGTTGCGATGATGCCGGAAGAAATGAGCAAACGCGCCGATTTCAAACAAGTCGATGTGCTGGTGATCAAACCCAGCCAACCTATCGAGAAAATTGCCGAACGCTATGTTGCGGAATTCCCTTGGACAATACGCGTGCTGTTGCGTCTGATCGGAGCCGCGCATCACAGCGGCGCAACGCTGGTAAGCTATTTATTATCCGAGGGGAGTTTCTGCCGCGCATTGATTGACCTCGGCTATCAGGATGCAATGGCCAGACGCGATGAAGTTCTGCACTTTCTCGATGTGCAGCCACACCGGGATGAAGAGATGCCGCAATGACAACGCTGCCAGAGAACAGAAAGCGGGAAGCGGATAGCGGTAGGAGCACTTTGAAAAGTGCTTCTGCAAAAATAAATATCCATCCACGCACTTGGCAGTTGCTGCATTTGCTGGCGGATGGCGAATTTCATTCCGGC
>CAIZNF010000302.1 GCA_903934275.1 uncultured Nitrosomonadales bacterium | reverse complement strand
CGCGAGAAGAAATTGGGATAACCATCGCCACCGCTCGACATGAAATCATTCTCGGCGAGCTTATAGGATGAGCCTACCGTCAGATCGACTGGCGCGCCTGTACAACTTCCATCCGCGGCCTGTCGCACCACACTTGTAACACGGCTGCCTACTGGCGACGCAATATCATACGTGAAGCACAAGCCAGAGACCTGCGGGAAGCGGCCATCGATTGCCGGCATACGCGAGATGCCATTTTCCAACATGGTTTTCAGTTCCGCGCCGTTGACTTGCAAAGTAACGACAACGTTACCAAATGGCAATACTGACAACACCTGACCGCGCGTGATCAAGTACGGTGGCTGTACGGCAGCCGGGCAGAATCCGCCGCCACCGCCAGCGGTTGGACAAGTTAAGTCCGCGCGTAAACCACCGGAGTTCGTAATCGCAAATTCAACGCCGATCGAACTGTAGGCCTTTCTCATTGCATCGGTAGTTACGTTCCCAACCTTCGATTCACAAGTACGGCCAGCAGATTGACCACAAGCGTCGGCTCGAGGAATGAAAGTTGTTGAGTTACCAGTCACAACTCCCAGGAACGGTGTTAACTGTGTGTTGAGATCATTTATTTTCGTCTGAATTGCAGGATCAGGCGTGACACCGATATTCCACGGTTTGTGGAAATCAGCAGTCTTGTAAACGATCGTCTTGGTCTTTGAATCCAACACCAGGCGGATGCGAGTGAAGCGAATACCTTTGCTTCGATTCTCAACCACAATGGTTCCATTCGGACGCACCGTCATAACCTGGAAGTCGGTATGGTCACCGACGACAGCATCCACGCCGGTCAACTGGTCCGCGAGATCGATCAATGGTCCTGTCGGGTTGGTCAGTGTCCCGGCAGTTGCGCCGTCATGTCCGATGACGATGATCGTTTTGACGCCTTTACTACGCAGGCGATTAACTTCCGCTTGAACACGCGCAACCCGCGGGTCAACATGGAACGGATCGAACGAATTCGGGAAAACCAATGTCGGAGCATCTTCATTGGTAAATCCGACAAAGCCCACTTTACCGCCTTCAAATTCAAAAGTGGTTGATGGCTTCCATTCTTTGGGCGTCTTTCCATTTGCATCAACAACGTTCGATGAAATGTATGGGAAATTCGCGAGCGGGATCAATGTATTACGCAGATAGGTTTGACCTTTATCAAAGTTATGGTTACCCAAACCATCGAGATTAAAGCCCATCATGTTCATAGTCTCGATCGTGGGTGTATCTCCGAAGAAAGCTGAGATCGGAGGCGTGGCACCAACAGAGTCACCTGCCGCCATTGTGATCGAGGTCAAGCTGTCAGTTGGTTCATGATGTTCCGTATCAAACGCGGCTTCAGCGCGATAGACATCAAACCACGACTTAAGGAATGCAGAGCCGCCAATCGCAAAGGACGGGTTGGCCGCGCCTGTGCCGGTCACATTATCCGCGGCTTCTGAGAGCGGAACGAGCTGCCCGTGAAAGTCACTGATATCCAATATAGTGATCTCTTTATAGCGGCCGGCATCCGGTACAAGGTTGTACATAATGCGGCCACGTGCATTCTGGGGACCCGGTATGTTCATCAGGAAGGCAATCGTCGGCGCAAGATCGATCGCGCGGACTCCTACGATGGGATCATCTGTATGTTTAATGCCCGGACCAGAAGCAACGAAGGTCGCGTGCATGTTGACATTATGAGCCAGATCCACGAGATCGGGCAGATATCCATGCTGACCAAAAAACTGAGAGAAGGCAATGGTCTGGCCGGGTGTCGCTGCATCGAATTGATAAGGAGGCCTGAGCACGACAACAACATCACCGCTGCGGCTTGGATGTAATGAATCACTGCCGTCAACATTACGCAGCTCTTCTTTCAGCATGATCCTTTCGACAACTTGCTTGCCGGGGTTGGCAGGATCGGTCAAGCCTTGGAAAGCGGTGACAATGGCAGTTCGAACCTGTGCATAAGTAGTTCCGACTGGCAGAGTGGTATTCACATAAATTTGAGCAGTGCCGCCCGCCCAGCAAGCCTTGGCTAGGTTTACCGCACCAACGCCGGAAGCCTCGCGACAGTTACTTGGTTGTTCAGGAGTCTGAATACCAGCATTCGTCAAAACTTTGCCCGCATTAACTGCAAACCACTGCGGCGCAAAGCCATGATCGGAGCCGGCAAAAACAGTTGCAGTCGGCATATATGAACGCGTCTGCGCCAACAATGCATCCGCTTCACTATATGCGCTGCGAATATAACCTTCACGAGTACTGATCAAACCATCCGGTGTTCCATCCCCTTCAAGATCATCGTAATAAGGATTTGGATCGCCATCCATATCAGTCGGTGAGACCAATGCCATGAACTGATGAGAAAACTCATCGGTCACAGGATAGCCGACAAATGCAACATCAGTATCTGGTTGAAGCGTACCCAGAATAAAGTTAAGCACTGAGTCGGAAAATACTTTCTCGAGATCACGTCCCTGCTCAACGTATGTCTG
>CAIZNF010000301.1 GCA_903934275.1 uncultured Nitrosomonadales bacterium | reverse complement strand
TGACCCGCCGCAGACAGGTCATACGTCTGCCCCGTGTTGTCCCAGGTGCTGCCACTCATCTGCACGCTGCCCGCCGTGCGGTTGATTCCCGCCAGCTGCGCCGTGGTGAAGGCGCTGTTCAGGCTCAGCGTGCCGCCGCTCATGTTGATGCTCAGCGGGTTTACCGTCCAAGTGCCACCCAAATTAAGGGTGCCTGCCGACATATTGATTATTCCGGTGCTGCTGAAAGTACCGCTGGTGGTCAGCGTGCCTGTTCCAGAAAGAGCTAATGTGCCACCGAGGATGTTGGCGTTGGTAAGCGTGGCAACACCCGTGGTATGACTGATGGCCTTGCCGGTGGCATCAATGGTGCCACCGTTCGGATTGAGCGTGACCGCTGCAAGGTTGATTTGGCCTCCACCTGTTGCATCCGAATCCGGGTTGAGCGCCATGTTCAACTGCCCAACCGTCGAGGTGATGCTGGCATTCAGGTTGATGTTGTTGTGCGCATTAAGCGTCAGCGTGGCATCGGTGCCCGCCGTCTTGCTGATGGCGCTGGCAACGGTAATGTCACCGGCTTGAAGATTGGTGCCGCCCGAACCCGTTGTGATGACCACGTTTGTGCCCGCATTCAATGCTGCCTGAATGGTGGCCGTGGTCAGTATGGATGTGTCGTTGGTCGTCAGAAAGTTTGGATTGCCGCCAATGTTTGTATCTGATCCCGTTGCCTGAATGGTGATGTTGTTCGGATCGAGTAGCCAAGTACCGCCCTGACCATTCGCCGCCGAAACGTCGGCGGGATTGGTGACATCCAGAAATATCTTGCCGGAGGTTTCGATGAAGCCGCCATTGCCGCCGTTTGCGCCGCCTTTGGCAGAGAGGTTGCCGTAGGCGCGGGTGGTGTTGTCGGCCCAGACGATGATTTTGCCGCCGTTGCCTACCCCCTCTCCCCAACCCTCTCTGATGGAACTACTAGCCATCTGACTAGGCTGTCCAACTACGACAGCCAAGTTATTGGTTACCGCGAGGGGAGAGGGAGTAATGGTGCCGCCGTCGGCGCTGATGGTTGCGGTGGGAGCGACGTAAGTGACTTGGGCGTTTTGTACGTTGGGATTTTTGCCCTGGTAGTCGCCACCGATTAGGATGGTGCCGCCGTTTTGCGTGCCGTTGGCGGTGACGGTTGCGCCGTCCATGATGCCGACTTGCTGGCCGAGGACTTGGATGGTGCCGCCGTCGGTTGAATGACCCCTCTCCCCCAGCCCCTCTCCCGCAAGGGGCGAGGGGAGCAAAGTGGAGGCATCGAGTGTGCCAGAGTTGAGCGTTTGTCCGCCTTCAAGCAATATCTCGCCGCCCCGCATGGTCAACCCGACAGCTCGGATCACGCCGCTGTTGTTGACGACGCGGTCCAGCGCGTCTCTGGCTTGTCCGGCGGTGAGGGTGATTTGTGCGCCTTCGATGTTGCCGGAATTTTCGATGCTGGCGCGCAGCGCGGCATCTTCGATTCTCGCGCGGATCAGGCCGTCGCCGGTGAGATCGATGGCGACGGTGTTGCCTGCGGCGAGGGTGACGGTGGTGGCGTTGATTTGTCCGGCGTTCTGCACGGTGTTGCCGATGAGGGCGGCGCTGCCCAGGGCGTTGATGAGGCCTTCGTTGCGGATGCTGCCTGTGCCTGTGCCATTGTTTGACTGGGTGAAGCGGTAGTTGCCCGCCATGAAGTCGCTGTTGCTGAGGTTCAAGGTGGTGGCGAGGATGCCGCCGACGTTGACTTGCGCGCTGCGGCCAAACAACATGCCGTTGGGGTTGGTGAAGAAGACTTGGCCGTTGGCGTTGAGCTTGCCGTATATCTCCGAGGCGCTGTTACCGGCGATGCGGTTCAGGGCGACTGAGCTCGCGTTGGGCTGGTTGAAGTTGACGGTGGCGGCGCTGCCGATGTTGAAGCTTTGCCAGTCGAGCACGGCTTTTTGCGTGGTTTGTTGGACGGTGAGGATGTGGGCGGTTTGGCTGATGCTGGCCGCACCGGCGGTGACCGTGCCGCCAGTGGGCAGCGCGCCAGCATCGAGTGCGTGGGCGGGCGTGCCGTTGAGGGTGAGCGCAAGCGAAGCGGCAAGGAGCTTGCACCGATAATGCGATTTCAAGAAAGCCATTCGGCCTGAGCCTGTCGAAGGCCAGTTGTTGGCGCTAAATTGTGGTTCGACAGGCTCACCACGAACGGCAGTGGCGCCACCGCTCTTGCTGTGTCCCTTGGCAATTTCGGAGACGGCCACCAAGGCGTTGGCTATCTTGCTCCAGATGAGTCGGTAGATGCGGTTCATGGGTTACCTCTTGCAATAATCTCAATATGAGATACACTGTTCGGAATGGATACTTTATGCGCCTGATCAGCAACCGTTCCCTGCGTGAGTTCGCGCTGTGTCATCCGCAGGCTGATACGTCTTTGCAAGCGTGGCGACGATTGATCGAGCGCAATCGTTTCTCGGGCTTTGCCGACCTGAAGGCGCTGTTTCAGGCGGTGGACAAGGCGGGCGAGTTTTTTGTGTTCAACGTGGGTGGCAACAAGTTCCGCGTCATCGCCGCGATTCACTTCAATACGCAAGAGCTGTATGTGCGGCATGTATTCACCCATGCCGAATATGATAAATGGAGGCCGTGATGGGTGTATCGGAGATAAAGCAACTGACGGCGCACATGCGCGCCATTGCGGCAGCGGTGCCGCTGGGGGCGATTGCCAGCGAAGCCAATTACTCGGCTGCGGTGGATTGCCTGAACCAATTGCTCGATGCGGGTGGCGCGAATGAATCGCATCCGCTCGCCGCGTTGGTGGCATTGCTGGGCGAGCGCATCGCGGTTTGGGAGCGGGCGGCTTACACATTGCAGGAAGCGGATAACGCGGAAGTGCTGCGCTTTCTGCTGACACAGCATGGCCTGACCCAAGCCGATCTGCCAGAGGTAGGCAGCCAAGGCGTGGTATCGGAAATTCTCTCCGGCAAGCGACGCCTGAACGTGCGGCAGATCGAAGTGCTGGCGGCACGTTTTGGCACATCGCCGACGGTGTTTCTTGCGGTGCCATCGGCATGACTGGACGCATGGAGTAGTGGTATTTGTGGTGCATACCCCGCGAGGTGATGCCGACCACATCATTTCGATCAGAAAGGCTGAAAAACATGAAGAACGCATCTACTGGAAAAACTACCCCGGTTAACCGCACCGACTGGCCGCGTGTGCGAGCCATGCAGGATGCCGATATCCGCCATGACGCAGATAGCCCGCCCACAAAGGTTTCTGATTGGGAAGGCGCAACGCTAAGGCAGAATGGCGTTGAGGTTGGTCGCGCCAAAACACGTGGGCCGAACCGTCGCCCGACCAAGGAGCAGGTGGCAGTACGGTACAGCCCCGACGTGCTGGCGGCTTTCCGCGCCACTGGGCGAGGCTGGCAGACACGCATGGATGAGGCGCTGCGCGATTGGCTGGAAACCCATTCTCCTGCGTAGTTCATCATTTCATCCTTGTTGAGCTGCACTGCTTGAGTTTTGATCGGGTGCAGATGGTCGGCAGACTCGTGTGGATGCCGCCTTGAAAGACTGGCTCAAGACACATTCACCGGTATAAACCCAAGGGTGCATTCCATGCATCCTACGGTGTTCCGCTTTCGATTTGGCAATGAAATCACTCACGTTATTTTCCCTCACCACGCGTAGGCCATGCTGAACCAGAATCTCGGCTTGGCGTTGTCGGTCGGGTTGGGCGCTTCGTTGCCCGCCCAGGCCAGAATGGCCGATGCGGTCAAGCCGCCGACGATGGTCAAGTCGGCGCTGATGCCGCGGTCGCTGAGCTGCTTGTGGTTGATGGTGGCACCTGGTACCGGGGTATGTGCCAGGCGCAATCTGGCGTAGTCGGTGAATAAGTTTACGGCTAAATTGTCGCCCACTTGCCAGCGCAGGCTGAGTTTGACATGGCCGCCCGCGTCGCCGCTGCCTTCGCCGTTGGCGTAGCCGGGGATGGTGAGCGGGCCGCCCAGGCTGAGCTTTTCCGAAGAGTCGAGGTTTTTGCCGGCGAGCTGGTAGCTGAGCTGCAATTGCCCGGAGAGTGTCGGGGTGATGGTTTGCTGGCGCATCAGTGTCAGGTTGGCTTTGTTGAAGCTGCCGGCCGCGCCCGGTCCGGCGGGAGGCGCGTCCAGTATCGCGCTGGTCGGTCCCATATCGATGATGCCGTGGCGCAGAACGAGGTCGGCACGGTTGGAGCCGCCTCCCCAGATTTCGTCCAGCGAGTCGCCGCTGAGGGTGGTGGTCATGCCCCGGCTGCGCTTGCCCATTTCCAGGTTGGCGGCGCTGAAACGATCATTGAGCAGGCTCTGGTCCGCTTCGATCTGGAGTTTGATATTGGTCGCGCGGCTGCGCACGATGGGGTAGGCCGCTCCCATGCGCAGCGATTTGGCCTGACCGCTTGCGCCGAGGCTGGCGAGGCTGCCACCGAGGGAGTATTCGGCCAGCGATACGGCGGCGCTGAGATGCAAGCCATCACCGCCTACCGGCAGCTCGTAACGCAGGCTGTAGCTGGCGAGATTGCCGGTGTCGGTGGCCATTACGTTGGCGCTCAGGCGGTCACCGAGGTTCAGGGGGCTGTTGGCGTTCATGCTCAAGCCCGCACGCCTTATTCCGGTGGAGGGGCTGCCGTGGTTGCTGATATCCAGCCGCCCGGTGATCAGTTCGTCCGCAGTCTGGGTCAGGACGATGTCGGTGCTGCCGGGGGCTTCTCCGGCCTGCAAGTCAAGCGCCGCATGCCCGCCGGCAAGTTCGTTGATGAGCAGTATCTGGCGCTCGACGGGCGGCAGTGTGACGGCTTTGCCTTTGGGCAGGCGGTCGAGGTATTTGAACACCACATCGGCATCGACCCGGCTGACACCTTCGAGGCGGGTTTCGCCGAGCTTGCCTTCGGCGACGGAAATTTCGATGGCCCCGTCTCTGATTTTCTGGGGCGGCAGGTAGGCTTGGGCGAGGAAGTAGCCCGCTTCCTTGTAGCGCGCTTCGATGGCTTCGACGACCTGCATGAGTTCGCCAAAGTTGAGCGAGCGATTTGACCATTGGCCGACTGCGGCTTGCAGTGTCTCTGTGCTGATCGCGTCGTTGCCGGTAAAGGTGAAGTGGGTGACGTTGACTTTGACATCGCCGACAGGTGATTTTGGTGCAGGTTTGCCGGGTACACGCTCCTGTATCCGCTCGAGCGTGCTGGGGGCGGGGGGCTTGGGTTGGTTCAGCTGCTGGGTTTCTTGCAGGATGCGGCCCGCGTCGGGCGTGACTTCGGCGAGTGCGGGTGATGCCGAGAGGATGAGCGCGCACCATGCGACACGATGCCACGCCGATAAGTAAAAGGCGGATGCGGGGTGCGGGCGAGTTTTAATCAAAGACATTTTATCCACGCAGGCTTTCTTGGTATTAGCTGAAAGTTGGGTAGTTTAGCTCAGCGTGCTAATTTCGCGTACGCGAGCATACGCGCTATCAGACAAAAAACATATATGCCGAAATATCTATATATTTCGAACTAGTTCTATTGGCCAATACGCAAGTTAGCAATGAACCTAAAAACAGCAGTTCGATCCGCAGATTACGCAGATTAACGCATATTTTCAGTTGGTTGCGTATATATATCTTCTCACCCGATAGGTGGGTCGGCGACCCAATGTTACTTGGTGTTTAATCGGCAAAAATCTGCGTAATCTGCGGACAACTGCTTTTGGTTTTTTATCCCAAAATGGGAAGCTGCTTTGACGTAGGTTGGGCAAAGCGCAGCGTGCCCAACAT
>CAIZNF010000300.1 GCA_903934275.1 uncultured Nitrosomonadales bacterium | reverse complement strand
GCATTTCACCAAATTCATACATCTGGCCACGCAAGCCCTAGTGATCTAAAGCGTTACGCTGCCGCACTCTCACCTAAGAAACTCGTGCCCATCCACACAGAGGTTCCAGAGCAATTCAGTAATGTCTTTTCAAATGTAGAGATACATCCTGATAATGAGTGGTGGGAACTTTGACCCTCGACTGTATATAGAGGTGGCCCCGCAAAACTGGACAGTGTTTTAAGTGATAACCTTGCCTAACCACAGCCGCCGGAAGGTGGAGAATATGAGGAGCAAGGCAATGAAACGCACGAGAAGAACTCACGCAGCAGCATTCAAGGCCAAAGTGGCCTTGGCGGCGATCAAGGGCGACAAGACCCTGGCCGAATTGGCAAGTGACTTTGAGGTACACCCCAACCAGATCACGGAATGGAAACAGCAATTGCAGCAGCACGCTGCGGACGTATTTGGCGGCACCAAGGTGAAATCGGCAGAGCCTGACATCAAATCCATGCATGCCAAGATCGGGCAACTATCGCTGGAGAATGATTTTTTAGAAAGCGCGCTCACCAAGGCGGGAATGCTGAGCGCAAGACGATGATAGACCGAACCAACAATCTGCCGGTGATCCGGCAATGCCAGCTACTGGAGTTACCACGCTCCACTGCCTACTATCAGCCGGAGCCCGTTTCAGAGACGGACCTGGCACTTATGCGCTGCATCGACGAACTGCATTTGGAACATCCCTATGCGGGAGCGCGCATGCTACGTGACTTCCTGCGCCGGGGAGATTATCCCAATATCGGGCGCAAGCGCGTTAAGACGCTGATGAACCGCATGGGGATCGAAGCCATCTACCGCAAGCCCAACACCAGCAAGCGGCACCCCAAGCACCCAATCTACCCCTACCTGCTACGCGGCGTGACCGTCAGCCAGTCGAACCACGTCTGGGCGGCTGACATTACCTACATTCCAATGAAGCGCGGCTTTGTCTATTTGTTTGCTGTGGTGGACTGGGCCAGTCGGCGGGTATTGTCCTGGCGTTTGTCCAATACGCTCACCACGGACTTCTGCATGGAAGCGGTGAGCGAGGCCATCAGAAAATACGGCAAACCGGAAATCTTCAACACCGATCAGGGCTGCCAGTTCACCAGCGTGGAATTCACTACCTTGCTGAAAGATAACGGCATCAGGATCAGCATGGATGGCAAAGGCTGTTGGCGGGATAACGTGTTCGTCGAGCGGCTGTGGCGCTCAATCAAGTACGAAGAGGTTTACCTCTATGCCTACGACAGCGTAACGGCGGCCAAACTAGGATTGGAGCGTTACATCACCAAGTACAACCAGATCCGCCCGCACAGTTCGCTTGACCGGATGACACCGGATGAGTTCTACTTTGGAAACCTGCTGCCTCTACCCAAGGCAGCTTAGGCAGAATCGCAAGGCGCTTCACTTAAAACATGAAACATTCTGTCCAACTAAACGGGGCCACCTCTGTAGCAAGCCACTGCCGCCCATGCAACAGCAACGATTCCCCGTAATTGCCATAAATTTAGATAATTTCCCCATCGATTATTCGCATACTTTCTCCAAAATTT
>CAIZNF010000299.1 GCA_903934275.1 uncultured Nitrosomonadales bacterium | reverse complement strand
GTTTGATCTGTTCCGGGATGATGCCGACACCGTTGTCGGTCACGCTCAAGCGCCATTCATTCTCGACCATTTCGCTGGTCACGGTGATTTCCGGTATCCGCCCGGCGATGCGGTATTTGGCGGCGTTGCCAATGAGGTTCTGGATGAGTCTCAGTATCTCATCGTGGCTGACCAGAATGCGCGGCCAGTCGCCGCTGACGTTCAGCTTGGCCTGCGCCTCGGCGATGGCTGGCTGGAGGAATTGCAGCGCCTCGTCGAGCACGGCGCGGCTTTCGATCCAGGTTGGCGGCTCGCCCATCCTGCCGGCACGCGAGTATTCGAGCAAGGCCACCAGCATCTTGTCGATGCGCTTGGCACCTTCGATGGCGATGTCGAAGTAGCCACGCTTCTCGTCGTCGAGCTGGTCGGCCAGCTTCATTTCGAGCAGTTGCAGGTAGCTGGAGATCATGCGCAACGGCTGGCGCATATCGTGAGAAATGGCATAGCTGAATTGCTCCAAATCGACGTTGGAACGCTTGAGCTCTTCCATGAATTCCCTGCGCTCTGTGATGTCGCGCACCACGGCCAGAATACGCTGCTGGCTGCCGATGAGCGCAAATTGCAGGCTTACCTCGACCCAGAAGAGACGCCCATCGCGGGCGCGCGCCAGCCAGTCGAAGGTCTGCGGGCCACCGGTGCGGGCCAGATGAATTTTTTCGATGGCCTCGGCAGATGAGTAGGGTGGCACGGCAGCGCTCAGATCGTCGGGGCCGCAGGCAAAGGCTTCTTCACGGGTAATGCCGTACATCTCGCACATGCGCCGGTTGACATCGACGATGTGGCCCGTTTCTGCATCGTGAATAAAAATCGCATCGCTGACGGTGTCGAATATTTCGCGGAACCTGGACTCGCTCTCACTTAACGCCATCTCCACCAGCTTACGCTCGGTGATATCCTGCACCGTGCCAACACCGGTTAGCTGTCGGCCTTCCGCATCCCGTTCAATATGGGCGCGTTCCCTTACCCAGCGCGTCTGCCCATCGACCACAATGCGGTGCTCGATGTCATAGGGCGCGCCCGCCATTGCCTCTTCCCACGCCCTGAACGCGAAACCACGGTCATCGGGGTGAATGATCGCGGCGAAAGTTTCCAGGTCGATGCCCTGCTGCTGCGGGATACCAAACATGCGATAGGTTTCTGCCGACCACTCAAGCCGATTGGTGGGGACATCAAGAAACCAGCTACCGATCTGACCAACGGTTTGAGCGCGCTTGAGATTTTCCTCGCTCGCGCGCAAGTTCTTCAGGAGGGTCATACTGCTCAGCGCATCCGCGACACGCTGCCCGATGTCATTGAACAGCAGCAACACATCTTCGTCATAAGCCTGCGCCTGCGCGCAATGATGCAGGCCCATTGCCCAAGGCCTGCCCACCATGGGGCGAAGCGCCATTTGAATCTGGGATCGTATCGAGAACTGCTCGGCCACCGTAGCGGGGATGCAACGTGGCGCTTCTGGACCATATGGCAGGGGCTCTGCCGATGCAAGCACCTCGCGGAATATCTCGGCCACTTCCGGGGTCATCGGTATCGCCGTACCGCGCGCAGAAGCGCCCGGCCATTCCGGGCGCGTGTGCTCCATGGGCACCGACCAGGAAGGTGCATCAGGATCGCACGGATATAAAAACCAGGCACGGTCGGCATTGAATTCGGCCAGTATTTCGTCGAGCACCCTCCCCAGCATCTCTTCGACAGTCGTACTTTCAAAGCTGATTTTGGTGATGCGCTCCATGACATCCCGATGATGTAAGCGGCGGGAGAGTTGCTGCTCCAATTGCTTGCGTTCGGCAATATATTTTCTTTCCTTGGCGAGCGCCTCGGTGCGAAAAGCAAGCTGCTGCCTGAGCATGCGATTCCAAATCAGAATAACGACAATCACCACAAGAATGACAAAAAGCACGCCTCCCGCAATAGCCCAGAAGCGCCGGTCGTTGAAAATGCTCTGGCTGGATGCGCTGATCCAGCGCTTGTGAATTTCCTGTTTTTCTTCGTCCGTAATTGCGCCAAGCCCCTTTTTGAGAATGCTGTGCAACACCGGTTCGCCTATCGGCGAACCTATCGCAAGCCTTATATCGAAGGCCACTTCGCCCGCCACACGGAGATTGGCGATGCCTTTTTGCGAAATCAGATAGGATGCCGTCGCAAGATCGATGACAGCTGCATCGGACTGCCCGAAAGAGACGTTTAACAGCGCAGTGAGATCATCGGGAACCAGATTGGGCGAGAAGCCGGTATTATTATTTACGAGGTACTCCGTGACGGCATAGCTCTTCACCAGCGAAACCTTCATGCCGGACAGGTCTTTCTCGCGCATCTGACCCGAACGATCTTTGTTTACGATAATGACATTCGGCACCGAAACAAAAGAGCTCGTCATGGCAAGGAACTTGGCTCGCTCTGGCGTGTTCGTGACGGCGTTGACGATGTGTATTTCACCGCTGCGAACCTTCTCAAATATCTCGTTCAGGGATGAAAAACGTCTCTGCTTGAAACGGGTATCAAGCTTGGATTCGATCAGGCGCAGGTAGTCGTGGGCAAGGCCTGCCGGCTGGTCTTTCGGGTCGATGAACACAAATGGCGCGTAACCAGTTTCAACCGCAAGAACGAGGCGCTGTTGGTTCTGCGTGAGCCAGACGCGCTCATCGGCGCTCAATATCTCTTTGCCGCCAGTGCCGCCATAGGCGATGGCAGAAAAGAAAATACCCAGCAGCGCAAAGAGCGGCGCGTAGCTGCGAATTTTCATGATCCCGCCCGCCGTTTTGGCAGGGCAATCAGGATGTGGGTTCACTTGGCATTACCTCATTCATCAAAGTTACTTCTGTAGGTGCGAATTTATTCGCACATAATTTGCTGCTCGTGCGAATAAATTCGCACCTACAAGCCCATCAATTACGTTTTTCAAACTCATCCAACAAAACCCCATGAAATAAAAATTAAACCAAAAAAGTTCGTTAGAACCGAATTATCCCTTCCCCCTTGCAGGGGGAAGGTTAGCCCTTGTAGGTCGGGCTCTGCCCGACATGGTGGGCAGAGCC
>CAIZNF010000298.1 GCA_903934275.1 uncultured Nitrosomonadales bacterium | reverse complement strand
GTGGGGTACATGCCAAAAATTCAGGGAGTAAGTTTTTAAAAAACAGGGGTTTTCTGACAGGCACTAGCTAATGCAATACCCACCACCAATGCTTTTAATTGCATTTAAATTCTCCCTTGACTAGTTTTTAAGAAATTACATTAGTGAAAAATTAACATGGCTATTCAGGAAAATATTAGCCATTTTTCGAGGCGGCTCCTTGGAATCACACCACCTTTTGAGTTAATAGCATGAGCTTATAAACCAGATGGTTGCAAAACGCAACTAAACGGTTTTCAATCATGTTCGGGTGTATCTCACACTTCGCCCATGCAAACTGATGAAAAACTCGATTTCTCCAAACGGCTCAGACTAGCCCTCAAGCGCAGCCATAAACCGATTGATAGTGCTGCGGAGCTTGCCTTGCAGTTCAATCTACGCCATCCGAATGACTCGATTACTACTCAATCAGCACATAAATGGTTGACAGGAAAAGCCAGACCGACTGCTGATAAAGTTGAAACGCTGGCAATCTGGTTGAATATTTCGGCGCATTGGCTGCGCTATGGATCTCCGAATGATGTTAAGCCGAAGCAGGCCACTGGAGCGCGGCGCGCAAAAATGCAGGTAGAAAAAGATACGCCTCTTAACGAGGCGGAAATGAAACTGGTAGCGCAATTTCGGCGGCTGTCAACGCATCAACGCCATTTGATAGTCGAGTTGACCGAGCAACTCGTGATTGAGCAGGAAATCTGGCCTGGGCAAAGTTAGGCGTTGAGCCGACCCAGCAGATCGCGGATTTTCAGCGGGTCATCGGCGCGCAATATTTTTTGCGTGAGTGCTGCAATTTCCGGCAGGCTGGTGGTGAGCACGCGCTGCTTGATGCTTGGCACCTGTGCCGAAAACATCGAGAACTGGCGCAGCCCCAAACCCAGCAGCAAACGTGTGTAGGCCAATTCGCCGGCCATTTCACCGCATACCGAAACAGGCACGTCGAACTTGTTGGAGATGCTGATGACATGCGACAGCAAGTGCAGCACGGCAGGATGCAGCGGATCATACAGATGCGCGACCTCCTCGTCGGTGCGGTCAATCGCCAGCGTGTATTGGATCAAATCGTTGGTGCCGATGGACAGGAAGTCCAGTTTTTTGGCGAATACTTCGATGGCCAGCGCGGCAGCGGGAATCTCGATCATGCCGCCGATTTTGACTTCGTTGTTGTATGGAATGCCTTCGCTGCTCAGGCTTTGCTTGGTTGCCGCGACAAACTGCAAAGTCTGATTAAGCTCCGACACGCTGGATAGCATCGGTATCAGTATCTTGATGTTGCCGTAATGTGTGGCGCGCAGCAGCGCACGCAACTGGGCGCGGAACAATTGCGGCTCGGCCAGACAATAACGGATTGCGCGCAACCCCAGCGCCGGGTTGTTGGCGACACGCTCCATACCTTTGATTTGTTTGTCCGCGCCCAAATCGAAGGTGCGGATGACGACGGGCTGCCCATCCATGCCTGAGGCTGCCGCCCGGTAAGCCTCGAACTGTTCTTCTTCGCCCGGCAAAGTGTCGCGGTTGAGGAACAGGAATTCGCTGCGAAATAAACCAATCCCTGTCGCACCGTTCTCTCTAGCCTCGGTAATATCCTCCGGCTTTTCGATGTTGGCGTGCAATTCGATGAGGCTGCCGTCCAGGGTATTAGCGCGCGCGGTACGTAACCGCTTGAGTTTTTTGCGCTCCAGCTCCCATTCGCTTTGACGCAGTTTGTATTCGGCAAGGATTGTTTTATCCGGATTGACGATCAGTACGCCCTGTTCGCCGTCCAGGATCAGCATGTCGTCTTCGCGAACCAGTTCGCGCGCGTGGTGCAAGCCGACCACGCACGGCGTGTTCAGACTGCGCGCGACAATCGCGGTATGCGATGTCGCACCTCCCACATCGGTAATGAATGCGGCATATTGCTGCGGTTTGAACTGGATCAGGTCGGCGGGGCTCAAATCATGCGCTACAAGGATCGTCTCGACATCGTGGCGCGCCGTTGATGGTTGATGTCCGGGATGACCTGCAAGTCGCTTGAGCAGGCGCTCGGCGACCTGTTTTACGTCGGTTTGTCGCTCGCGCAGATAGGCATCTTCAAATTCGTTGAACTGCGCAACCAGAGTTTCTGTCTGCACCTTGAGTGCCCATTCGGCATTGCAATGTTCCTTGGCAATCATGTCGCGCGGCGCGACGCTCAGCAGCGGGTCATCCATGATCATCTGGTGCAATTCGAGGAAAGCATCAAACTCGGCAACGGCGTGTGCAGGACGATTGCTGCGCAGGCTGGAAAATTCCTTGCGCGTGGCCTCCAGTGCGGCATCAAAGCGTGCCATCTCCTCGTCGACAAAGTGTTTGGGCAAAATATAATGCGCCACCTCCAGCGAGGTATGCGAAACCAGATGCGCATGGCCGATAGCTATGCCGCTGGAGACAGAGATGCCGTGCAGCGTAAAACTCATTCGTCTTCTCCGAAGCAGTCGTTGATAAGATTCAGGATAGCCTGCATCGCATCGGCTTCGTCTTCACCGTCGGTTTCGATGCCGATGGTGGTGCCTTTGGCGGCGGCCAGCATCATCACGCCCATGATGCTCTTCGCGTTCACGCGGCGCTGGTTGCGCGACAGCATCACTTCGCATTTGAAACCGGAAGCAAGCCGCGTGAGTTTTGCCGATGCACGCGCGTGCAGGCCGAGCTGATTGATAATCATTGCGTCCTGTTGCAGCATCCTAATTGCTCTCATTCATGTGGACGATGCATTCGCGGCCTCCCTCGACGGCGATTTTTGCCAGCTCCGGCATGGTTTTATTGGCGGTGCAAACCACGCGCAGCAGCATCGGTAGATTCACGCCCGCCACCCCCATCACACGCTCGGTATGGCACAATTGCCGCGCGATATTGCTTGGCGTGGCACCGAACATATCAGCCAAAATCAGTACGCCCCCACCGGCATCCAGTTGCTTGATAAGCGCCTGCCCTTCAACCAGTTTCATCTGCGGGTCGTCGCCGTCCAACACCGTCAACACCTTGAGGTTGTGCGGCACTTCGCCCAGCACATGCCTGGTGCAATCGACAAAACTGTCACCCAGACTGTTGTGGGTTACCAGCAATATTCCAACCAATTAAATCACTCCCATCAAAAAATTCCAATTCTCGATCAAATAGAGCAATATCGTAGGGCGGGTTCTACCCGCCGGATAAAGATGTCGGGCGAAGCCCGACCTACGGATTATTTTTCTATTGAAGGAAAATGGAATAAGCCAGCAGCAGCACGCTACCGATCAAGACCTGATTATCCATCATTCCACCCGCGTATAAACGCTCATGCCGGTGAATTCTAGCCGTTTCTGCAACTTTGCCGCGATCTCCGCATTCAATTCACTCAACTTGCTCGGCTGCCTCGATTTCCAGCGATGCCGCCAGCAAGGCCAGTCGCGCCACCACACCATACGCATAGAAGCGGTTGGGCGTATCGTCCGGCGCGCAATCCGGGTTGGGCAGGGTGCAGCATGATTCAAACGCCAAAGGCTCAAAAGACATCCCGGGCGCATTCAGATTTTCGTCCACACCGCGTTCGGTGTGGACACGATAAAAACCGCCGACCACATAGTGATCGACCATGTAAACCACCGGTTCGGCCACCGCATCCTTGATATGCTCGAAGGTATAAACGCCTTCCTGTATCAGCACATTGGAAACTTGCTGGCCTTCCTTGACCACCGACATTTTGTTGCGCTGCTTGCGGTTCAGGCCGATGATTTCGCTGGCATCTTTCACCGTCATGATGCCCATGCCATAGGTTCCCGCATCGGCTTTGACGATGACGAAGGGATCGTGCTTCACGCCATACTCGGCATATTTCACGCGTATCTTTTGCAGCACGTTGTCCGCCTGCGTTGCGAGGCATTTTTCGCCGACGCGCTCCTGAAAATTTACCTGGTTGCATGTGGCGAAATAAGGGTTGATCAGCCACTGGTCGATGCCGAGCAGTTTGGCAAATTCACCTGCCACGCGGTCATAAGCGGTGAAATGCTGCGACTTGCGCCGCGCGTGCCAGCCTGCTGAAAGTGGTGGATAGACTTCCTGATCGAGATTTTTCAGGATATCCGGCACTCCACCGGACAAGTCATTGTTGAGCAACACCACACAAGGGTCGAAATCTGCACCAGCTCCGGTATCTTCCAACACCAACCGCTTGCCGCGCCGCGCCAACGGTTCCAGTATCAACGTGCCGCCATTGGGCAGCTGGATCGGCATGGCTGCGGTAATTTCCGGCAACAGGCTGCCGACGCGCACACGCATTCCGGCTTGCTTGATGATGGTGACAAGCTGCGCGACATTTTGCAGATAGAACAGATTGCGCGTGTGGTTTTCCGGTATCAGCAATACGCCGCGCGCTTCGGGGCAGATTTTCTCCACCGCGCTCTGCATCGCCTGCACGCATAACGGCAGAAAATCTGGGTTGAGGTTATTGAAACCGCCCGGAAATAAATTGGTATCCACTGGAGCCAATTTGAAGCCACTATTGCGCAAATCCACCGAAGCGTAAAACGGCACAGCATGCTCCAGCCATTGCGCGCGGAACCAATGCTCGATGGTCGGCATGGCATTCAGGAAGCGCCGCTCAAGATCGAGCAGCGGGCCAGTCAGGGCGGTAGTGAGATGGGGAACCATAATGTTTTGTAAATTAGTTTGTTGGGCTTATTCTAGCAGGCCGTTGAAATTCGCTCACTGTTCATGATTTCGGCCCTGCAAAGAAAGCGAAGCTCCATCACGGCCCGTGGGCCAGCGTGTTAAACTTCGTACCGAAGCTGGCTAGACAGTCGCCGCGCACGCAAGTGCGGGGAGGAAAGTCCGGGCTCCACAGAGCGGGATGCCGGTTAACGACCGGACGCCGTGAGGCGATGGAAAGTGCCACAGAAAATACACCGCCGATGGCCGCGCAAGCGGATCAGGTAAGGTTGAAATGGCGAGGTAAGAGCTCACCGCGCTGATGGCAATATCAGTGGCAGGGTAAACCCCATCCGGAGCAAGATCAAATAGGCTGACCATGACGTTGCTCGCGTCGTCAGCGGGTAGATTGCTTGAGCGTCAGGTAACGAAACGCCTAGAGGAATGACTGTCCACGACAGAACCCGGCTTACCGGCCAGCTTCACCTTTTTTAACGTGAAACTCGCGTAGCGATTCGTTTGCCCACTTGCCCACAAGCGGGAGCAAAATCAAATACACCTGAGTCAAATTGCCCGTGTTGCCGGGGCAGATGGATTTTGATTTATAGGATGGAATTGTGATTTACGAAGAAAAGAAATCGATTCCGGTACCTTTGGTTATTATGTCCGCCGCTGCTTTCGCTACATGGCCAACCGTCCCGGCCAGTTTGACTATCCGACCGCGATCGCCGCCAACTTGCCTATCGGCTCCGGCGAAGTCGAGAGCGCTCATCGATACATCATCCAAAAACGTCTCAAACTCCCCGGTGCTTGGTGGTTGTCTGCCAATGCACAGGCCATGCTCAACCTGCGTGTCCTGCGCGCCAATCATCGGTGGGATGACTATTGGGATCAGCGTGCTGCCGCTTGATCTCGTCCAACACTTTTATTCGCACCCTTGTGCGCCGGTCTGTTTGACATCCCAAAGTAATGTCAATAAGCTGCGGCTTGCATTTCTACCACGGCGCACACCGAGCCACACGAAATACGCCAAAAATACGTAGGAGGCCACTTTTGCAGAACAATTTGTTGACACCAGAAAAATTGCAGTCTGCCGTGGATCGCATCGTCGCAAACATAGCATCGCCTGCAAGGGTGATTTTATTCGGCTCACAGGCGCGCGGAGATGCGGACAGGAATTCTGATCTCGATTTAATGGTCATCGAGCGAGACTTGCCGGATAAGGGGGCTGAGTACCTGCGTTTGAAAGCCGCTATCGGACGTGTGGGCGTAGGCGTCGATTTGCTGCTTTATTCAGAGGCGGAATTTGATCGACGCAGCCAAGTACCGGGCACAGTGCCGTACTGGGCGAAAATTGAAGGAAAGGTGTTATATGACACCGCAGCGTGAAGAAGCCGAGCGCTTCATGCGACTGGCCCGGCGTGACGAGGCTGCATTTCGCGCGTTACTGGATTCCGCAACAGTAGACTTTCCCGTAGCTTGTTTTCATGCCCAGCAGGCAGTCGAAAAAGCGTTGAAAGCGGTCATGTTTCTGCACGGACTGGAGTTTCGCCGCACTCACGACTTAGAAGAACTCTCCGGCACACTGGCGGATACCGGTGTCAATATTCCGCTGGAGGGAGAAGAGTTGCGCCGTTTGACACCCTATGCCGTCGAGTTTCGTTATGACGACGAACCGATGCCCCTCGTCTCCCCCGAACAAGCGATTTCGTATACCTCCCGTGTGCTGGCTTGGGCAGATAAAATCTTGGCCAATTTTCCATGAAATGCGCCACGGTTGAAAATAAAAAAACGGAAGGCGCTGGTGTAAAGGCCATCTCTCTCCGTGAGTAAGCCATTAACCAGAAGAGTTGAAATGTAGAAAAGGCAGGGGGAAACGTGATCCCCGATTGTTTGTTGATGTCCCATGCGCCAGCATCAGAAAGTTTCCCTCCTTTGCGCCACGTAGCTAGCCGGGAAAACCAAGACATCTCTGGATACCTTTGGTTCCTTTGGCGGATGTGACGCATTGATTACATGGGTTGTCGTTTTCATTCCTTATCTTCTGTTTCAGGGTGTTCGTTCAGTGATTTTGGCATGGAATGATAGCGCCGATTGAATATTGACCTAGGGTGCTGATTGAAATGTGACCCAGGACCGGTTACTGTTTCTGGAACAGCAACTGTGGATAAGTTTACCAGATTGTAGGTTGGATGTTTTGAAGTGCGCGGTGGAATTCACGAAGG
>CAIZNF010000297.1 GCA_903934275.1 uncultured Nitrosomonadales bacterium | reverse complement strand
TTAGCCGCCCCCATCGCTTGTATACCCTTGCCATCTTCGCCGTGACAGGCCATACAACCTTTTTCCACAAACAATGGTGTGGAGGTGGGCTGGCCTTTTGCAACAGCATTTGCCAGCGTATCGATCTCGGCAGCGGTCAACATATCCTTGTGCGCCATCATCATGCTCTGGCGTCCACCGATAATGGAATCGTGGATATTGTCGATCTTTCCGCCAAACAGCCAGTCGTCATCGTTCAAGACAGGCGCAAACAAACCTTGCTTGTCGTGTGTACCGATGCCGTTCTGACCGTGACAGGCTGCGCAATTGTCGCCAAACAACACCTTGCCGGAGCGCTTTATATACTCGGTCAGCTCGCTGTCTGCCAAAATGGCTGCCGGTGTCATGCTCTTGAGTTTGGTTTCAAACTTGCCGCGCACCGCGTCCACCTCACCCTCGTCGGCTTTCATTTCGCTATACGCTGTCCAACCGCCGACACCCTTGAAAAAACCACCTGACGTAGCTAACGGGATAGAGGGGTAGTAGATCCAGTACACCACCACAAACAATGCGCTGGCAGCCAAACCCAACATCCACCACTTGGGTGGCTGATTGGTCAAGTCCCCCAAATCATCGTCCCACACATGCCCGGTTGTCGGCACACCTGATACATCGTGTTTTTCACTCATCTTTTTTCTCCCATACTGATATGGTCTTCGTCATCCAACGCCATGCCGCGCTGCGACTCGAACATGTCTTTGTTGGACGGACGGAACACCATGAAATAAACTGCCACCATGCCGATGAATGCGACCAGAGAAAGGCACACCCCGATCCAATCATTCACAGACATGGCGGCAACGTCCATACCGAAGTGTCCCAGCAAATTAGTCACGGTAATTCACACCTTCTTCAAACTTGATGTGGTTGCCCATACTTTGCAAATAGGCGATCAGGGCATCCAAATCGGATTTGCCTTCCAACTGCGCTTTTGCATCGTTGATATAGGCATCCGTATAAATAGACTTGGGCACCGGATTGAACGGCATCATGGTCATGACCTTGAGCGTTTGCACGGTTTCCGCCACATTCACCGGCATTTTTTCTAGCCAGACGTAGTTGGGCATAACAGACTCCGGCACCACTTCACGTGGATATTTCAGGTGGCGGCGATGCCACTCATCCGAATACTTGGCTCCAACACGAGCCAGATCCGGGCCGGTGCGCTTGGAGCCCCATTGATGGGGAAAGTCGTACATGGATTCCTCCGCAATCGAGTAATGCCCATAACGGTCTTTCTCATCGCGGAACGGGCGGATCATCTGCGAGTGGCACAGGAAGCAGCCTTCGCGGATGTAAATCGCGCGCCCGGCCAATTCCAGCGTTTTGTACGGTCGCACGCCATCGCCGGGTTGCCAGTCTTCCAGTGTTTTGTGCGCGGACGTGGCAGGGTTCCAGACAATCTTATCCATCGAAACCACATTGCCTTTGCCATCTTTATGAGCCGTGCCGTTGTAGGTGCCGTCCTTGCCGCTCATCGCGGTATTCGGCAGATAAAACAGCGGTACGATTTCCACGATACCGCCAATCGCCACAGCGATAGCGGTCACTATAAACATCAGGACGGTACTGCGCTCAATCTTGTCCTGGAATTTGGTTGAATATATTTTGTCGTGATCAGACATGTTTCACCCCTTATGCGTTGGCAGGAACGGCGTTAACTCCGCGCGCAGCAGTTGCCTGACGCACGGTCATAACGATGTTGTACAGGGCAATCCACGCACCCAGATGAAAAATTATTCCACCGATAGCGCGCATCGCGTAGTACGGATGCATGGCGGATACGGATTCAACAAAGGTGTAGGACAGCGTGCCGTATTCGTCGTAATCGCGCCACATCAGGCCCTGCATGATGCCGGACACCCACATCGCCACGACATAAACCACCGTGCCGATAGTCGCCAACCAGAAATGCACATTCACCAATTCCTCGGAGTACATCTTCTCGACACCGTACAACTTCTTGATCATGTGGTACATCGCGCCGTAGGAAACCATCGCCACCCAGCCCAAGGCGCCGGAATGCACGTGACCAATCGTCCAGTCGGTGTAGTGTGACAAGGCATTCACGGTCTTGATCGACATTACCGGGCCTTCGAAAGTGGACATCGCGTAGAACGCCAGGGAAACTACCAGAAAGCGCAGGATGTAGTCGGTACGCAACTTGTCCCAAGCGCCGGACAGCGTCATCATGCCATTCATCGCACCGCCCCAGGACGGGATGATCATCGCCAGCGAAATGGCTGCACCCAGTGAACCGGTCCAGTCAGGCAGCGCGGTATATTGCAGGTGGTGGGCACCCAGCCATACATAGCCGAAGGTCAATGCCCAGAAGTGCAATACCGATAAGCGGTAAGAGAATACCGGGCGGCTGACCTGCTTGGGCACGAAGTAGTACATGATGCCTAGAAAGCCGCCAGTCAGGAAGAAGCCCACCGCGTTATGGCCCCACCACCATTGGATCATGGCATCCTGCACACCGGAATAGATGGAGTATGAATTGGTCAGACTGACCGGGATGGCAAGGCTGTTCACGACATGCAAATAGGTGATCATGATGATCATTCCCATAGTGAACCAGTTGGACACGTAGATATGCGTAGTTTTTCGAATCGCGACGGTCATGATGTGATTCAAGCCGAAGGACAGCCAGACTATCGCAATCAGAATATCGATCGGCCAGGCCAGTTCGGCGTATTCCTTGCCTTGAGTCATGCCCAAAGGCAGGGTGATCACCGCCAAAACAATGATCAGATTCCAACCCCAGAAGGTGAACCACGCTAGCCCGTTGCTCCACAACTTGGTCGCACCGGTGCGCTGTACCATGTAAAAACCGGTTCCCATCAGCACGCAGCCTCCAAACGCAAAAATTACCGCGTTGGTGTGCAATGCGCGCAAACGCCCGAAGGTGAGCTCGGGAATATCAAAGTTTAAAAACGGCCACGCCAACTCCGACGCGATCCATACGCCGACCAGCGTACCCACCACGGCGTAGATGGCAGCCGCAATGGTGAACCATCGAACCACCTCCATATCGTATTTCACCGGTGTTGCTTGAGTTGCTACCATAGTATCTCCTCATATCAAATCATAAAGTCCCGAACCAACCTGCCAGAAGCGCAGACTACAGCAAAATCCAATTAAGTGCGATTATCATCCAGCTTCGTTGCGCTGCAAAATTTGCGGTGCAGCACCCACGCTGCACCGCCGTTCAGCTTAAATGGATTAAGGCATAAAAACACGGGAGCACGTCAACCCAATTGCCTTATTTACATCATGCCCATTACCCTCCACTGTCAGAGAAAGTTGGTTAATTCAGCATGAGCGTCAACAGCTAAAGCTGCCGGCTTTGCCCTTGAGCGACTGCAGGGAATCTCTATAAATCCAAACTCTGTCGCGGCGCTGTGTTGCTCAATAAATTTCATCGCTTAGAACGTGCTTTAAAAGTTACTACGTGTCCGAATTACGGCGTTGCGCGGTGCTCGGAATCCTCATGTGCTCAAGTACATTCCGGTTCCTGCACTCCGTGCGCCTTGCCTCGCTTATAACCAGCCACTGGGCTACCGCCTTTTGGTAGCCTGGTGGATTGGCTAGTAGTTTCATCGGGATTTTGAATTCACAGAGATGCCCTGTATTGATTCACCTATGCACGCGAAATCAGAACTTGAAGCCGTAACCGATGCCGACCAGCAGCGGATCTCCCTTGATAGTGCTTAATTTACCCGCCACACTATTGATGAGGTCAGTCTGGATATAAACCTTCTTCACGTCAAAGTTGATGTATGAATTTGCGCCCACCTTCACGTCGAAGCCCGCCTGCAAAACACCACCGAAGTTGCTTTTGTCAACCGTATTGATTCCGCCCGAAACGGCGTTGAGCGGAGCGAGGTTCACACCCGAAAAGGTGGTGTAATTAAAACCTGCACCGACATAGGGGCGGAACTGTGCATCCGGCATAAAGTGGTATTGAAGGGTCAAGGCTGGCGGTAACTCCTTCAGGGAACCCGCATCAAAAGCACCGACTGCACTTTGAGTTATTCGTACCGTATGCTTCTGCGGGTAAGTCAGAATTAACTCAGCCGCGATATTCTTGGTGAGGAAATAAGAAATATCCACCTCAGGTATTATTTTTTTCTCGAGGTGAATGCCATTTGCCGGAACAGCGAGCGAGGTAACCGGACTCGATTCTTGCATCCAACCTACATGAACCGCCCGGACTCGCACCATCCATTTGTCGTCTTCCGCACATGCGTTGAACGGGGCAAGTAATACAGCTGACACTGTGGCCGCAGCTAAAAATTTCTTTTGCATGATAATTTTTAAATGAGTAAAGTTTTCCAAGATGCTCCCCCCTTAATTGTTACCTGTTGAGTGAAGATAAAATATCAAAGCCTTACGTAATCTTGGGCTCGCCACAAACGGGCAGAACTCCCTGCGCGCAACGAAACAACTTGCGGAAGCAGGAGGGAGAGATTCAAATCACTTGTGCAGTATCTACCCAAAAATTAATTATAACCCTGACGCACGTCAACCTTATTGTTCGATTCGCCAAAAATTTACAGCTAAAAGGGAGGGAATGAAGAGAAACGTGGCCTCGCCACGCGAGTATCGGGTTAACGAGCCAAATTTACTGGAAAAAAAACCGTCTGCAAGAGGGAGTATCTCCACAGACGGCATACACAGCGCACGTTAAGCATTACATGCAGGGA
>CAIZNF010000296.1 GCA_903934275.1 uncultured Nitrosomonadales bacterium | reverse complement strand
GGGTCAATTTTCGGTCAGCAACAACATATAGGCCACTCTTCGGAGTGATCTTTTTATTTAGTGGGACACTGGTGGGGCACTACCGAAAAGTAAAGCTGCACAAACTACAAGCACTATTCCGAATCGGGAGCCAATCACATGCCACAAATTTTTGCAAAGCAATCCGTCGTTGATACTACCATTTTTCCAAAATAGCTTGCCAACAGCTCCTTAAAAGCATTGATGCGTACTACAAAAATGTAGTACTGGAAGGTAGCCATTTCGGGGGGCACTCGCAATGACGTGGGCTGTCGAAGTAATGGTTGCTTCCAAACCCATCATTGATATACGATGCACGCATGATTACCACACTTAATTTTGAACGTGCCGAACTGCGCAATTTTACCGCAGACGTGCAGGCTGAAACGGCTCGCAGCCTTGAGTTGTTGCGCGCTATTGAAGGCACGCTTGCATGGCTTGAGCGACTTACCTGCCACCTTCGCGCTGATGCCAATTTTGCCGTTAAAGCCAATGCTGGATTAGCTCAGGTTGTCGGAGTGATCGACCCGGACAATAGCTTGCATGATGCGTTGGAAACTGCGCAGCAAACAGTTGAAGCATTGTATGACCTGTTGATGGCCAAGCGACAGTATGGCCGAAACGATAATCAATTAACCGAAGATGACGGCATAGAATCCGCCTACACCGAAGCCATCGCGCAAGCCGCCGACCTGCAAAACGCTATCAATACCCTGCGCTGGAATATCGGGGAGCATGATATAGATGCAGTTCCGCACGTTAGCGATCCATCCATGGTCGGGTCAACACCAGAAGAAATAAAAGCGATATTTGATAGACTGTTGAGCGAATGATCCGTATCAGCAATGTTGATATGAGCAGGAAATCATTTGCCAAAACACTGCGCGCAGCATCCACTGATATTCAATCACAAACATCATCTGCTGCCACATCGCTGACAAGTGAGCCTATACCTGCAAGGCTACGCTTTGAAAAACTATCCTGCTACCGAAACCCATCTATTTACACCATTCATATTACGCGCAACCATTCTCACAAACTGAGTTTTGAGATTCACGGCACTACCGCAATTCTTCGCAAGGTAGGCACGCACAAGGAAATAGACCGAGCGCCTTAATCTGAATCACCGCCAATCGCCTGAAAACGGCTTTTATTGGTGGGGCACTGGCGGGGCACTGAGAGACAAAAAACAGGCACAAACTGGAATAAGTGAAAACAATAGAATCTCTGTAATTCTTTGTTTATATTGTTCTTGTGTACGCTGGATTATTTTCTATTATTCAATGACAGAGACTTAAAATCCGTCGCCACCGTAAAACGTGCGTACCGGTTCGATTCCGGTTCCGGCACCAAATCAAGTAGTTAACTCGTTTTGTGGTAATGAAACTCTGTTAACTTGTTCCGCAATTTTGAGAGTTGTTCCGCAATTCTCACTTTGTTGGGGTTACTTTTTGCCCCCCTTCTTGATCGAATATACCGTTCGGTCATGGCTATGGTTGTATGACCTAAGCCGGACGAGCCTGAACCAAAAAGGCGGTTTTGCGCATCAAAATTTATGATGCGCTAACCTATTGCTTTTAATTTAAAAATGTACAAATCTTATCGGAAAATGTAAAAACTTAACCGGTAAGATACCAATCATCGGTGGGATGACTATTTGGATCAGCGTACTGCCACTTGATCCCGTCCAACACTTTTATTCGCACCCGCTGAACTTAGTGGCTAATCAGAAATATTTTTATTGCGAATTAGAATTACAGCCCAGCATCGGCACGCAGCACCGCTGCCTTATCGGTATTTTGGCTTCGGCCACCGCTTCGCGGTTTAACTTGCTGCGCAAGTTAGCCTACGCCGAAACACTGGCAACCCCCCTGCGGGGCGGGCTTACAGCCCGGCATCTGCGCGAAGCACAGCTGCTTTGTCAGTGTTTTGGCTACGGTCGGTGCTATGCACCTTAACATCGCAAGCGATGTTAGCCTTCGCCCGAATAAAGATAAGCACGCCTGCGGCGTATGGGTTGCAAGCTATGCTTACAACCCAGCATCGGCACGCAGTACCGCTGCCTTATCTGTATTCTCCCAAGTGAAGCTCGGCTCTTCGCGGCCAAAATGGCCGTATGCTGCAGTGTTCTGGTATATCGGGCGCAGCAGGTCGAGCATTTGCACGATACCTTTAGGACGCAGGTCAAAATGTTTTTTGATCAGTTCCGCAATCTTCTCGTCAGCTACTTTACCTGTACCGTAAGTGGTGACCCATACACTGGTGGGATGCGCCACGCCAATCGCATAAGAAATCTGGATCAGGCACTTGCTGGCCAAGCCGGCAGCAACGATGTTCTTGGCCACATAACGGCCCGCATAAGCGGCGGAGCGATCCACCTTGGATGGATCCTTGCCGGAGAACGCGCCACCGCCATGCGGCGCTGCGCCACCATAGGTATCGACGATGATCTTGCGCCCGGTCAGGCCACAGTCGCCCTGCGGGCCGCCGACGACAAAACGTCCGGTCGGATTGACCAAGTATTTGATGCTGCCCTTGATCAGCTCCTTCGGCAAAATCGGCTTGATGATTTCCTCGATAACCGCCTCACGGATTTGCTCCAGCGCCATTTCTGGCGCGTGTTGTGTCGAGATCACCACGGTGTCGATGGAGTGCGGCTTGCTATCCACGTAGCGGACGGTAACCTGCGATTTAGCATCAGGGCGCAACCAGTTCAGGCGACCATCGCGACGCAGCTGCGCCTGGCGCTCTACCATACGGTGCGCCAGATGAATCGGCAGCGGCATCAAGGTATCGGTTTCGTTGCAGGCATAGCCAAACATCAGCCCTTGGTCGCCCGCACCCTGGCTCATGTCGTCGTCATAAGCCTTGTTTACACCCTGCGCAATATCCGGGCTCTGCTTGTCGTAAGCCACCAGCACCGCACAACCCTTGTAATCGATGCCATATTCGGTGTTGTCGTAGCCGATTCGTTTGAGAGTATCGCGCGCCACCTGGATGTAATCGACATTGGCGGTGGTGGTAATCTCGCCGGCCAGCACCACGAGACCAGTGTTGCACAGCGTTTCAGCGGCAACGCGCGAGTTTTTGTCCTGCGCCAAAATAGCGTCAACAATAGCATCGGAAATTTGATCTGCCACTTTATCGGGATGACCTTCGGACACGGACTCCGACGTAAACAAATATTCGTTCATGGTTTTTCGCTCAATCTCTCAAAAATTAAATGGGTGCTCATTCTACCAAATCGGGCAAAACTTGGTTACTTCAGTTTCGTAAATTTTTGATCGTACCTACTCTGCTAAAATGCACCGACTTTTGATTGGTTGGAACGCCACCATGACTTATGTTGTTTCGGAAAACTGCATCAAGTGCAAGTACACGGACTGCGTGGATGTATGCCCGGTGGATTGTTTTCGCGAAGGTCCCAATTTCCTGGTGATTGATCCCGATGAATGCATCGACTGCACCCTGTGTGTGGCGGAATGTCCGGCGGAGGCCATTTTTGTCGAGGAAGATTTGCCGGAAAATCAGCGCCATTTCATCGCGCTTAACGCCGAACTGGCGAAACGATGGAAACCCATTGTCGCGAAAAAAGATGCACCAGCAGATGCCGATAACTGGCGCAGCGTGAAAGATAAATTTCACCTGTTGGAACGATAATCAATATGAATCCAATCAAAGCCAGCGGCACGCAAACTGCGTCCGCTGTTTTTTTTGAAAGTGTCGCGCGCCACATACTGACACAGCACCCGCACGAGACCCCCGACCTGCGCCGCGCCGTCGTGCTGCTACCCAACTATCATGTGGTGCAGCCGCTGGCACAACATCTGGTTTGTGCGGCGGGGGTGGCTACCCTGCTGTTACCGCAGATGGTCACGCTCAATGACTGGGCTCAGTCCGTTTCTCTTGTCTCGCCCGTTGTTTCCGACACTTGCCGCACCGCCACCCTGTATCAGGCGTTGCGCGCACGCCGCTGGTTTGCCGATGCCGACCTATGGGGTATTTCCAGAGAATTACTCGACCTGCTGGACGAATTGACGCAGCACCGCGTCACACTGCCGCAGGACGAAGAGGATTTCCTCGCGCAACTGGAGCGCGCTTACCAGGCCAAACGCAATGCCGCGATGCAGTTCGAAGCGCGTGTGGTGCATGAGCTATGGTATGCGATGGGGATCAGCGGCGAGTTGGATGCCGCGCGCGCTTACCAGCAGCGCTTGGCGCAACTTGTACAGGGGGCGGATGCGCCATTGTATGTGCTGCTGGCTTCCAGCCTTACTGCGCCGGAAGCGCGTTTTCTGGAAGCGTATGCGGAGCGCGCGCCGGTTAAAGTTTTTGATTTGCGCGAAATGGCGGCGGATGAGGCAAGCTGCGCTGCTCTGCACTCCCTCTCCCCCCAGTGGGAGAGGGGGGGATTGCGCGATCAAGCCGCCCATCTGCGCGAACATTTCCCCCATGCTGCATTGAATAACCCTTCGACAGGCTCAGGGCGAACGGGGCGAGGACTGCGCCTGTTCGGCGCGCACAGCCTGGAGCAAGAGGCGCAAGCCGCCGAGGTGCAAGTGCGACGCTGGTTGCTGGCGGGCAAACAAAATATCGCCATCGTCGCGCAGGATCGCCTGGTGGCGCGGCGCGTGCGCGCCCTTCTGGAGCGCGCCGGAGTGCTGGTGCACGACGAAAGCGGCTGGACATTTTCCACGCTGGCGGTGAGCACGGTGCTGATGCGTTGGCTAGACGCGCTGCAAAGCGATTTTTATTACCAGGATTTGCTCGACCTGCTCAAATCGCCCTTCATTTTTGCCGATCAAGAGACGAGTGTGCGCAAGCGGGCGGTGTATCAGCTCGAACAACTGGTGCGCAAGCACGGCGTAGCTTCGCACCTCGATGCCTTTTTTGATTTGGCGCACGACGAGAACGAAGTGCAAATTGCACTGGCGCGGCTACGGCAAGCTGCGGAAACATTGCGCAAAAACAGCGACACCCTGAGCGGCTGGCTGCGCGCGCTGGATGACAGTTTATCGATTCTCGGTGTGTTACAAGGACTGGCGGCGGACGCTGCGGGCGGGCAACTGTTGCAAGCACTGCAAACCTGGCAGCAGGAACTGGTGGCGGACAGCACGCGCTTCAGCCGCGCCGAATGGCGGCACTGGCTGGCGCAGCAGCTCGACGCGCACACCTTCCGCGATACTTCAATAGACAGCCCGGTACTGCTCACCCATCTCGCCGCCACGCGCTGGCGCAGCTTCGATGCGGTACTGCTACTGGGAGCCGATGCGTCGCATTTGCCCGGCGCAGACAGCGGCAGCATATGGTTCAACGATGCGGTGCGCAACACGCTCGGCCTGCCGACGCGCGAGTGCCGACTGGTGCGGCAACGCGATGATCTGTTGGCACTGCTGGCCATGAATGACACCGTGCTGGCCACCTGGCAGGCCAGCAAGAGCGGCGAGAAAAACCTGCTGAGCCCGTATCTGGAAATGCTGCGCGCGCTGCATGTATTGGCTTACGACGATGATCTGGCGGAGCGCGAATTGAGTGCGCTGCTGGAGGTGGCGCAGGTGCGCGGCGCGGATTTCCCGTTGCCGGAAGCGGCCGCGATGCCCGCACATAGTGTGCCGCAAGAGCTTATCCCAGGCCGCATTTCAGCCAGTGGCTACAACAGCCTGGTCGCCTGCCCCTATCAATATTATGCGCGCCATATCCTGCGCCTCAACGAACTGGATGAGGTGCGCGAGGGCGTGGAGAAGCGCGATTACGGCGAGTGGGTACACAACATTCTGCATCGCTTCCACCAGCAATTTCCGGTGCTCGGCGAACATTCTCGAACAGAGTTGGATCAGGCGTTGCGGCACATCAGCAGTGAAGTGTTTGCGCCTAGCGTGGAACGCGACTATCTGGCGCGCGCTTGGCTGTTGCGCTGGCAGCAGGCAATCGCGGCCTATCTCGACGCACAACTGAAAGGCGAAGCGGAGGGTTGGCGTTATCGAAACGGCGAAGTGCCGTTCGAATTACCGTTGACCGATGAGCTGACTCTGCACGGGCGCATCGACCGCGTGGACACACGGGAAGGTGAGTGCAAAGTATTGGATTACAAAATGATGGATGCGACCCGGCTGCGCAACAAACTGAAAGAGCCGGGTGAAGACGTGCAACTGGCCTGCTACGCCCAAGTGTACGAGGCTGACGAGGCGGCCTTCATCAGCATCGAAAAGGACAAAATTGTTTCAGTTTCGCCGCAGCAGGATTTGCCGGAACTGGCCCACGCCAACATCGAGCGGCTGCTGGAAGTGTTCGCGAATATGCGCAGCGGCGCGGTCATGCCCGCGCATGGAGTGGATGAGGCCTGTGCGTATTGCGAGATGCGCGGGTTGTGCAGGAAATCGGAATGGAGCGCAGTATGAAACTTTTGGGATGCCCATTTCAATCTCGGAAACCCACCTCGTCATTCCCGCGCAGGCGGGAATCCAGCAAGACAACAAATCCGCGTAGCGGACAAAACCAAGGTGTTGCCCCGCTACGCGGGAATGACGGGGTATGTGATGGGGCGTTTTTATGAATAATCACCTCGCCCTTAACCCAAAGCACAGCGTCGTGGTCGAAGCCTGCGCGGGCAGCGGCAAGACCTGGCTGCTGGTGTCACGCATCGTGCGCCTGTTGCTGGACGGCGTGAAGCCCGGCGAAATCCTCGCCATCACTTTCACGCGCAAGGCCGCGCAGGAGATGCAGGCGCGTTTGCACGAGTGGTTGCATCTGCTCGCGGTGCAGGATGACGATGCCGTGCGCCAATTTTTGCGCGAGCGCGGCCTCGATGACATTGATGATGCGTTACTGGCAAAAACGCGCAACCTGTACCGCGACGCATTGCTGGCGCAACCGACCATCACCATCAACACCTTCCACGGCTGGTTCATGCAGATTATCGGGCGCGCGCCGCTGAACGCGGGTGTTCCGGTTGGGATGCAATTGCTGGAGCGCACGTCTGCGTTGCGCGATGAGGCGTGGCAGGCCTTTGCCGACAGCCTGCGTGTCGCACCCGATGGCGAAATTGCGCAATTCATGCAATGGTTGTTCACCGAATACGGTCTGCACAGCACGCGTGCCCTGCTGGAAAATTTTGTGCACAAACGCGCCGAGTGGTGGGCTTACTCCGCTGGACAAGAAGATGCAGCGGCATGGGCAGTGGAGCAATTGCGCAACGAGCTCGAAGTGGATTTGGATGCCGACCCGATTGCCGATGCCTGTGCCGATGCTTCGCTGCAAGCCGCAGTGCATTCCTTCGCGCGGGCGCTGGCATCCAATGGCACGGAAACGCAATGCAATAACGCCGACAAGCTGCAAGCCGCTTGGGGATTGGCTGATGTCCACAATCGCTTTACCGCATTGACTCTCGCGCTGTACACACAGGCCGATGAGCCGCGCAGTTTCAAGCCAACCAAGAAACAGGATGCAGAAGCTTTCCTGCTGACGCGTGATGTGCTGTTCGGCAGGATGCAAGCCGTGCGCGACACGCTTGCCGAACGCGAAGCCTTGCGCATGAACCAGGCCGCGCTGCATTGCGGCGCGGCGCTGCTGAAACATTATCAGGAACTTAAGCTGCGCTCGCAGCAAATAGACTTCACCGATCTTGAATGGCAGGTGTGCCACCTGCTCAACCAGAGCGATTGCGCAGAGTACATGCAATACAAGCTGGATAGCCGCTACAAGCACGTGCTGCTGGACGAATTTCAGGACACCAACCCGTTGCAGTGGCAGATACTGCAAGCATGGTTTGGAGCTGCGGCCGCAGCGGATGCGCGCCCCACCGTGTTTGTGGTGGGCGACCCCAAGCAATCCATCTACCGCTTCCGCCGCGCCGATGCGCGCCTGTTCGGCGTGGTACGCGAATTTTTAGAAAATGAGTTTGGTGCGAATTATTTCACGCAAAACGAAACGCGGCGCAATGCCCCAGCGGTGTTGGATGCGGTGAACGGCGTGTTCGCCTCATTACCGGATGGCTTTGTAGATTTTGAGACGCATGTCGCCCATCATCGGGATTTGCCCGGCCACGTCGAGGTGTTGCCATTGCTCCCCCTCCCCAGCCCTGATGGAACTACTAGCCATTCGACTAAGCTGCTCGAAAACAGCAGCCAAGTCGCTGGTTATCCCCTGGTGGGAGAGGGAATATGCCTGCGCAACCCGCTCATCACCCCACACAAAGAAAATGAAAGCGGCGCGCGCGAACTCGAGGCCGGGCAATTCGCCGCACACATCGCCGACATCATCGCGAATTGGAGCGTGCGGGAAGATGGTGAGCTGCGCCGCGCCGAGTACCGCGACATCATGGTGCTGGTGCGCAAACGCACTCATCTGCGCGTGTACGAACACGCCCTGCGCGCACTCCACATCCCGTTCCTGACCTCGCGGCGCGGCGGCCTGCTCGACACGTTGGAAGCGGGGGACATCCAGGCGCTGCTGACTTTTTTGATTACCCCGTTCGCCGATCTCGAATTGGCGCAGACGTTGCGCTCGCCGCTGTTCGCCTGTTCCGATGAAGATTTGATGATGCTGGCACAGTATGTCAATGCAGAAGCTACTCCCTCTCCCTCGACGGGAGAGGGCTGGGGAGAGGGTGATGTGCAACGAGAATACCCCTCTCCCCCAGCCCCTCTCCCACAAGGGGCGAGGGGAGGATGGTGGGCGCGCCTGAAACATGTTGCCGAAAATGGCACAGCATCCGCCGAACTGCAACGCGCCCACCACCTGCTGCAAGGCTGGCTGACACTCGCCGACAAGCTTCCTGTCCACGACCTGCTCGACCGCATCTATTTCGAAGGTGACCTGTTGCACCGCTACGCGGCGGCGCTGCCTGCCGAGCTGCACGAGACAGTGCGTGCCAACCTGCAAGCCTTCATAGAAATCGCGCTCAACGTGGATGCCGGGCGTTATCCCAGCCTGCCGCGCTTCCTCGCAGAACTGCGCGAATTGCGTGCCGCAGAAAATGAATCGCCGGACGAGGGTAAAGTGGGCGAGATCGGCAACGCGCTACGCATCTACACCGTGCATGAAGCCAAAGGGCTGGAAGCCCCCATCGTGTGGCTGCTGGATGCCAACGACACACAGCGCAAGGCCGACAGTTATGGTGTGCTGATCGACTGGCAACCCAACGAGCCGCGTCCGGCGCATTTTTCCCTGTTCAGCGACAAGCGCGGGCGCGGCGTAAAACGCGTGCCTTACTTTGATGCCGATGAAGCCTACGCGCGACGCGAAGAAATGAACCTGCTGTATGTCGCCATGACGCGCGCCAAACAGGCGTTGCTGGTGAGCGGCAACGGTGAACCTGCGGAGACATCATGGTACGGAAAGATGGCACCAGTTGTGGCGCAAGACAGCAACCCCTTGCTGGTTGCGGCAGGCAGAGCTGCACCTGTTCGGGAAAAATCATTTGTTAGAGTGGATGCGGCATTGCTGCACCCGCTACCGACCGGGCAATATGCGCCACGCACCACGGTAGAACAGCGCCGTGGAGTCTGGCTGCACGCGCTGCTGCAACACCTCGCCCCCTCTCTCAATCCCTCCTCCGAAGCGGGAGGGAAACGGGAGTCCCAGCAGCGCCTCGGCATTCCGCCCAACGAAATGGATGCCCTTTGGCAACAAGCGCAACACCTGCTCATTTCACCGCAACTCACGCGCTTCTTCGATCCGCAGCAATACCTCAGCGCCTGCAATGAAACACCTTATGTCAATGCTGCGGGAGAAATGAAGCGCATCGACCGGCTGGTAGAATTCGATGACGAGGTATGGGTGCTGGACTACAAGCTGGGCGACAGCGGAAATACCGCGCATTACCGCGCGCAGATGGAGGAATACCGCAGCGCGATGCAGGCTGTGTACACGGGGAAGGCGATCCGCTGTGCGCTGCTGTTTGCGGATGGAGTATTGCACGAGATGGAGTAGCAGACTTGCGGTACCGAGCGGTCATGGCATCATGCTGCACCCGGCAAAAACAGGAGCAAAAAACAAGAGGCACAGATGCCCGATAATTATTTACCACTGCTGATTTGGATAGAATCCGTTATCATCTGAAGCCCACTTCCTGACGGGCATGGCAGCTCCCCGCTGCCCATGATGATGAAACCGTAGGAGCGACCTCCAGGTCGCGATAATCAGCGGCGAATCGCGACCTGGAGGTCACACCTACAACAACCGATGTTGATTTACGTTAAAAGGAGACTTAAATGGAACATACCTTGCCCGCATTACCCTACGCCACGGACGCACTGCAACCGCACATGTCCAAGGAAACTTTTGAATACCATTACG
>CAIZNF010000295.1 GCA_903934275.1 uncultured Nitrosomonadales bacterium | reverse complement strand
ATACTGCGTTGCCCAATAAATTTTATCGCTTACATATCAACCCAAATAATCCATTAGCACCGTCATTCCCGCGCAGGCGGGAATCCAGCAAAAAAACACTCCGCGAAGCGGACAAAATCGCAGCGTTGACCCGCTACGCGGGGTTTTTTCCATTATCTGGATTCCCGCCTGCGCGGGAATGACGAGCTTTTGGCCTAATAGACAATCCGGGATCAAACATATGCGGCGCGCTAAAATTTCTCTCGCGCCTTGTCTCGCTTAGAATTTTGAATTTATAGAGACTCCCATCACCAACATCATTTATTTACTGCTGCTCAACCAACATCTCCAATCCCCACGCCACACCGAACCCCGTCACATCGCTCGCCACGATGCCCAGCCCCTCTTCGCAGCGGCTGGAGGAAAGGTCAATGTGCAGCCACGGCACATCGTCGATGAAGTGCTTCAGGAAGCGTGCAGCATGGATGTGATCGGCTTCACCGGTCAACGTACATTGTTTGATGTCGGCAACTTTGGATTCCAGCGCGGCCTCGTAGTCCTCGTCCATCGGGAAGGCGCACAGACGCTCGCCGCTTTGTTTGCCGATGCTCACCGCGCGCTGCACCAACTCGTCGCGGTTGCCCAGCACGCCTGAATAGCGCGCGCCGAGTGCCGTCGCCATGCTGCCGGTGAGCGTGGCAAAGTCGATCATCAGATCGGGCTTGGCGCGCGCCGCGAGGGTCAGCGTATCGGCCAGCACCATGCGGCCTTCGGCATCGGTGTGGATGATTTCGATAGTGGTGCCGTTGAGTGCCTTGACGATGTCGTTCTGTTTGTAGGCCTTGGGGCTGATGTGGTTCTGCGCCAGCGCCAGCCAGCAGTCGAGGTTCACGGCCAATTTATTTTGTGTGGTGGCCAGCAGGATACCGAGCGCGACGGCGGAGCCATTCATGTCCTCGTGCATGTTGTGCATGTAGCGCGAGGGCTTGAGGTTGTGCCCACCGGTATCGAAGCAGATGCCCTTGCCGACCAGTGCGACGGTCTGCTTCGCCTTGGGGTGTTTGTACGAAAGATGCACGATGGCGGCATCTTCCGGATCGCTGCCCTGCGCCACGGCGACAAATGCGCCCGCGCCCATCCTGCGCAGCTTCTTCATGTCGAATTCTTCATGCCGCCAACCATTTTGCTGTGCCAATTCTTTTATTCGCCCACGGTACAACGCCGGGGTGAGTTCGTTCGGTGGCAAAACGGTCAACTCGCGGCACAGCAAATTGCCTTCGGCTTGCGCTTTGAGCGGTGCAAAAATTTTCTTGTCGGAGAATCCAAACAGTTCTATTTTTTGTAGCGGCTTGCGCTCGTCTTTTTGCTTATGTACTGGCAGCAGCGCGCTGTTCACCCATGCGCCGTACACGGCCAGCTCGGCGGCACGCTTGCGCTGCACCTCATCGCCCAGCACGACGATACCGATGCTCTTTGGATTTTCCCAAAGCAGCAACTGCAAAGCCTTGCGCACCTGCACTTGCAACGCAAACGTATCTTTTTCAAAATCCAGCATGCCCCACGCCACCAGTGCGCCGCTTGCGGCATTGGCGGCGACGGGTGTTTTCGCCAGCTCGTCAATCTTCATGTCACGCCGCGCCAGCACGGCCTTGAGCAGGGCGGCGTGCGGCAAGTCTTTGGGTAACGTCTTTGCCTTAGGTAGCAGCACCAACAGGTGCGTGATTGAAAAAGCAGCGGGCAAGGTCTGGGTAAAGGTCAGTTGTGCTAATTTCATGTTTCCCTCAATAGAAAATTAAATTGTTTCTGGATAAAGACCCGCAAGCATTCTTCGATGTTGCAGTTCGCGCGCTTAGTCCAATCGCCGAGAAAGTCATAACCGAGTTCCTCTCGGAGCAAGGCGATCACGCGGTTCTGTGTTGTGCGTTCCGGCTGGCCGATAGCGCTCATGGCAGATTTCCTTTGCGCAAAGTTTCCAATAACAACTTACCTTTTTCAGTCAGGCGGTATCGTTGCAAGCGACTATTGGGCTTGTCTGGAATCGTGCGTTCCAGCAATTCATCCTCCAGCAGTTTATCCAGATAGTTGCGCTGAAAAGTTTCTCGATGCCGGATACCAGCCATCTCCTGAATTTCAGAGCTCTTCAAATCTTTAGTCGAGCAGGCCTCCACAACACGCAACACCCACTGATCGACTTGTCCGGTGACTTGTCCGGTGGCTTCATCCGTATTCACAGAGGCCTTTTTTGGAAAGGTAAATTCGATCCAAAGACCGCTGCTATCACAACTAAAGCTCGGAGCTGGGTAGCCCTCTTCAAGACAATCATTACGAATGAGATCAATGCCTCGCCCCCATGATTCGATCTTGCCCGCGCGAAAGAATGCGTTGGCAATATCAGGGTTAGCGGGCTGGGATGAGTGTTTGGCGAGTAGACGCTCCAATGACCAGGCTGGTGGAAGTTGGCCGGGATTCCATTCGATGACTTGGTTTTCTTTCATGGCAGGCTCACTGAATGGAAAAGGAGGTGTGAGGCATTCTTATTCGGAGAATATTTTTATACCTCGTTCGCATTGACGATGTGCGCGAAATCCACACCCAGCGTTTCGAAGTGCGCCGTGCCGCATTGAATCTTCGCCCACTCTGAGCCGCGCAATTTCAATTGATCCTTGGTGGATTTCGTTTCGCGCACCAGATAAACCTTGGCATCGTCCTGCTTTACAATCACCCAATCCGGGTTGTATGTGCCGATAGGCGTGTCGATCTTGAACCACCAAGGCAGCTTGATAAACAGCTTAATGTCATCGCGTGTGCGCATGGCCTCGGCAAAAGCGCGCTCAACTTCCGACTCGAACAGCACGGCATCGTAAATGCTGTTATCCACTTCGATCATGCTGGTCAGCGCGCCGCTAATTTCTTCCGCTTCAAACAACATCATTTCGTATTCCTGACCGTTGATGCGCTCGTACTTGATGCCGTCTATCATCAGGCTGTGCAGTTCTGCCTCTATGGCCTGCAGTGCTTGTTCGAGGAATTGCTGCGGGTTGTGCTGCACCTCGTTCAAACGACCCGAGCGCATCAATATCTCGACAATGGTTTTGCGCGTCAGTTCGGTTTTGGCTTGCAGGTAGCCGAGCATATCGGGCACGTTGATTGCCCGGTAATCCTTGGCCTCCGCTTCGCGCACCCCCAGCAACTGCGCATCCACTCCGTTACCGGACATCACGATACCGCCCCGCTGGATGCTCATCCTGCTAGGCGCTATCTTTTTCCGTGAAGCCAGATTGTTTGCGGCGCTCTCGACCAGCACGTCCGTCTGATAATCCACCGCATAGCGGGTCTTGTGCTTGATGCGCGCCCACAGCTCCTTGAAATCCTCGTTCAGCCGCCAGCCTGTTTTCAGCTTCGCGGTACGCGCTTCCTTCTTGTTGACGATGCGCCCCGCAAACGACACGCCGCACTCATCTTCGATTTCCGTTTGCAGCTTCGCGGCAAATTCGTCGTAATGCTCGTTGGCGATCACCGTCAGCCGGTTGATGCTGGCATCGAAACAACGCTCGCCGCTTTCCAACACCGGCAAACGCAAACCCCGACCTATCTCCTGGCGTTTTTTGATTTCTGATTTGGTTTCGTTCAGCGTACATATCTGGAACACGTTGGGATTGTCCCAACCCTCGCGCAGCGCGGAATGGCTGAAAATGAAGCGTAGCGGCTCATCCGGCGACAACAACCGCTCCTTGTCCTGCATGATGAGCGCGTAAGCGTCATCGTCCGCCGCCGTATCGCCGCGCGTGTCTTTGGCGATACCCTTGGATGCCGCAAAGTAACTGTTATGAACCTTCTCTACCGGCAGCGGTGACAGCTCGCGGTACTTCGGCAAGGCCGACAAATCCTTGTAAGCATCGACAAACCACAGACGAATCTTGCCGTCTTCCGCCGCGTAGTTCGCCACCCGATCAATGAAGAATAATGACAACACCTTCAGCCGTGCGCCCACTCCGGCAATACCGGGCAACAGCTTTTTGATGCGCAGCTCTTTTTCAAAATGCTCGCGCACCGTCTCGCGTATCTGCACGCGCATCACCTCATCGCCGCGCCCGCCGTGTGTCTGGCCGACATTCAGCACCAGCCCGTTGGTGAAGCTCACATAACCATCCGCCGCGTTGATCTCGTCAACGATGTGGCCCGCATAGTTGCCGCGCTGATTGGTCTTGTCGAACAAATCCACGCCGCCCGCGCTGATGGAAAGGCTCTTGCGCTGCGGCCCGGCCTTTTCGTTCACGTCGAGAAGCAACTTCGCGGTGACTTTGGTCTTGGTCGCGCTGATGCTCTGCACCTGAATGAACGGCTGGTTGAAATCGGGATCATCCAGCACCGAGCTGACCTCGATGCGCTTCACCAGCTTCAGGTCGTAAGCCTGCACCGGATCAAGTTTGTAAACGAGGTTATATTTGTTCCGATGTGTCGCCGAATAGCGCAAGGTACACAGCGGGTTCAAGCTGGCGATGGCTTTTTTTGCCTGTTCGCTTTCCATATTCTGCGGCTCGTCCAGCACCACAATAGGCTGCGCGGCCTGCACAAACTCAATCGGTTTGCGCCCGGAAAGCTGGTCTTTGTCCTGATGGATCACATTGTTCGCCTGCTTGTCGAAGGCCTGAATATTCATCACCAGAATTTGCAGCGTATTGCTCTGCGCGAACTGGCGCAGTTTGGAATACTGCTTCGAGTCATACACCCAGCTGTCAAACGCCACATTGCCGAACAGCGCCTGAAAATGTTCCTTCATCAAACGCAAGCTGGTGATGACACCTTCGCGTATCGCCACGCTGGGCACCACGATGATGAACTTGCTGAAACCGTAGCGCTGGTGCAACTCGAAAATGGAACGCAGGTAAACGTAAGTCTTGCCCGTGCCGGTTTCCATCTCCACCGAAAAGTTCATGCCATCCAGCGCGTCGCTGGCGGGCAACTTGTTGGCCTGCTGCACCGTTTGCAGGTTGCGCAGCAACACCGCCTCATCCAGCGAGAACTGGTTGCCCAAGCCCAGCTCGGTCAGTCCAGCCAACGAACCCTTATCCGACAATTCAAACTCGAATGCACCGGAACTCAACGGTTGCCCGTCGAACAGCCCCAGCACCGCGTCCATCGCGTCGCGCTGGTATTGCTGGTTGCTATCGAACTTGATTTTCATGCGGCAAGCTCTAACCAGCCACTTGGCTGTTGTCTTTTGACAGCCTAGTGGATTGGCTATGCAAAGCCAACAACTCAAGCTCCATACGCTTTATGCCAGCAATCAGATTTTTGAAACTGCTCGAACGTTCATTGCCTGCATTCAGGTGATGACCTATTGCTCGGGAGCCGCTTACTTTCTGATAACGTTGCTTCGTCAATGTGAGCAGTTCATTGCTTGGCTTTTGCAGCGCATCTGGGCTCCTGAATTTTGCAGTGCTCTGGTGCTTTGCCAGCCCTGTTATGCCTAAACCTGATTCGACCGCAGCCAAATCAGCCAAATAAAAACTTTCCAACTCGTGACAGGCAATGCGCACCATCGCAACACCTTGTCGCCCCGCCTCTGCGCACCTCGCCGACAAAGCCTCCTTGACCGCGCGACAATCCGGCGCCGCATCCTGATCGCGCATCACGATAAACCGGGCGTGGGGATTGAGGTAGCCCTTCATTCTTTTCACCATCTGTTTTTCGAGGTCTTGTTTGCCCTCGAAGGCAAGCAGGCGCGGCTTGATTCCGGCATCGAGTATGCGCGGCAGCAAACTCTCCAGCATGGCTTTGGCCGATTCCTCCTCCAGCAAAAAAACCAGCTCCTTCATTGCGGGTCAGCTCCCTCAAAGAAGCCTTGCTTCCACAAATAACCCATCTTGTCGCCGTCTGCCATATAGGCGGCAATTTGAGGATCGTCTTTGGCGCGACGTATTTCGGTATTGCCTTGTGTCTTAACCAGCCAACACACTTCATCCAACTCAACCGCATTCAAAAAATCCGGCGAGTGTGTTGATACCAGAACCTGCCCGCCACGGTTGGCGTATTGCCTGAACTCTTCCGCCAGTTCCAGCATGAGCTTGGGGTATAGCTGATTCTCCGGCTCTTCCACGCACAACAACGGGTGCGGCTTGGGGTCATGCAACAGCACCAGGTAGGCAAACATTTTGATTGTGCCATCCGAAACATAACGATCAAGGAACGGGGTTTTGAATGACCCATCCTGAAACCGCAATGTCAGATAACCATCGTCCTGCAATTTCGGCTCTACACCACTCACCCCCGGCACACGACGCGCCATCGTATTCAGAATCTCCCGGAACGTATCCGGGTGTTGCTCAAACAATCGCTGCGCGACAAGAGGTAAATTGTCGCCGGTTTCGGACAAGTGCTCCGCTTCGCCCGATGCCTCCTTCCGCCCACGAGCGGCGCTGATATGAAAATCTGACACATGCCATGACTCAATCAACTGCCGGAAGGCGTTGGCTGCCTTGAAGCGTTCAAATTGTCCCAAGCCCTTTATCGCCAAGGTATCCGACGATACTTTTTGGCTTTCTCGCTTGAGGTCTTCATCAGCCTTTTGAAAGTCTTCCTCGTTAGTAATGGCATAACCCTCGCCATTTGAAAAATCCAGAAAGTGATAAGGCTTCCCGCTTGCGCCCCGTTTATAGCGGAGAATTTCGCGCCTGATATAGGGCGCGCCGGATTTCTCCGCAATCTCCAGCGAATACGTCACTAGGCGGCTAACCCCGGCTATTTCCATCCGGTATTGAATTTCGATCAGGATGCTGTCGCCATCGCTGTCACGACTGAGCACCTCTTTGAATCTTCCTCGACTGTCCAAAGCATGTCGCACATTGTTTTTCAGGCAATCGTGCAAAAAACCGAACACATCGAACAAGGTTGATTTTCCCGCGCCATTCGCCCCAACTACCACCAGAAATGGGGGAATGTCTTTCAGGGTTGCATCGCGGAAAGCCTTATAGTTTTTCAGGCGTATGGACTCAATTCTCATTTGCCACCTCTACACAGTCTTGAAGATAATCCCGTGCGTCTGCGCTTCCAGCACGGTGTTGGTTTTTAGCGCATCGTTGCCGTCGAACGCGGTATCGAGGCACAGCACCATTTGCGGCTTGCGGGCGAACAGGGCTCGCAGCGTATCGCGGTCAAGGTGTTGCTCCAGGCAAATCAGCAGATTGCCGTCGGCAATAGAAAAAGCCGTTCGCCCCATAGAACTTTTGGTCGGGCACCCGCCTGAGCCAGTCGAAGGGTCAGCACTAACAGGCAGATGAATTTCTTCCACCCGCGCAGACAGTGGCCGTCCGCTTTTCAAAATCAGTTCATATAGCCGGTCTTGATCGCCGCGCTCGGTCAGCACGTTGTCAGCATACAGGCTCAACTGTTCCGCCAATTGCTCGGCGGATTGCGGCGCCTTGTCCGAGCGCCAGATTTTGAAATTGCTGGAATCGAGCTTGAAGGCGCGAAAACCCTCTCTCGGCCTACGGCCACCCTCTCCCGCAAGCGGGCGAGGGGTTGGCTCCCCTCTCACGCTTGCGGGAGAGGGGCCGGGGGAGAGGGTAAGCTGTGGCGAAGTCTGCGCACCCTTTTCGCCCAGCTTGGCGATCACCCGCTGCACCCGCTCACGGGTGATGTGCGCGATGGTCGGGTATTGCGGGTTGTCGGTTTTTTCGGGGAGCTGGACGAGGATGAACTTGCGCTTGCCCCCGTCTTGCTGATTGAGGTCGAGCACGGCGTGGGCGGTGGTGCCGGAGCCAGCGAAGAAGTCAAGCACGACATCTTCTTTTTCAACTGTGAATGCCATGAGCATGGCAAGCAAGTCAGATGATTTTGGGTTGTCAAAAATTTTTGTTACTTCGGTGAAAACATCTTTTAACTCATAGGAGCCTAATCGGCTGTCGAGCTGAATAACGCTTGCGAGCTTATCCTCATACTCACTTGCATAGACCTTTAGTTCAATTATCTTATTGTGGTCATCGCCAAAAATTATTCGATCCTCTGCCAAGAGCTTGCTCATGGTTTCCTTTGGAAACCGATAACCCATAAGGGGTTGCTTGCAAGGCTCTTTAGTTACAGGGTGAATTACATCGTAACGGTAGCCTTCCCTGCCTGGGTTGTGAACGCTTTGGCTTCCGATATAAACGCCACCGTGGTCGATGTATTTATATCTATCTAGTGGAGCTAAAAATGCTTTGTTTTTCCTGAACCAATCGTTGTAAGCAGCGGCAAGTTGGGCTGTATCCGTATACTTGCTGTTGAGCAATTTTCCTATTTCAATCAGCTTTTGTTTTACGTCCGAAACTGATGATTTCCAAACTTGCGCAATGCTATTTTTGCTTCGTGCAAAACAAAGTATGTACTCATGTTCCGTGCTGATATTGGTTGGGTTATTGTCCGTGACGTTCTTCCATACGATTTGGCCAACAAAATTCTCCTCTCCAAACACCTCATCCATCAGCAGCCGCAGGTTATGCACCTCGTGGTCGTCGATGCTGACGAAAATCACGCCGTCTTCTTTCAGCAGGTTGCGCGCCAGAAATAAACGCGGGTACATCATGTTCAGCCAGTTGGAGTGGTAGCGTCCGCTGGTGTCTTTGTTGGTGCTGGTGGCGGTGCCGTCCTCGCCCAGTTGCCCGGTGTAGCGCAGGTATTCGTCCAGCCCTTCGCGGAAGTTGTCGGGGTAGATAAATTCGTTGCCGGTATTGTAGGGCGGGTCGATGTAGATCATCTTGACCTTGGCGTGGTAGGGCTTCTGCAACAGCTTCAGCACTTCGAGATTGTCGCCCTCGATGATGAGGTTTTCCGTGCTGTCCCAGTTGACGCTCTCTTCAGGCTGCGGGCGCAGCGTGGCAACGCTGGGAACCTGCACATTGCGGAAAGCATCGCGCTTCCCCGCCCAAGTGATGCCGTAACGTTCCGGGTTGGTTTCGATATGTTCGCCCAAAGCCGCTTGCAGCTTTGCAAAATCTACGTGCCCTTCGCTGAAAATCTGCGGCGACACGTCGCGCAACTGCGCGAGCAATGCCTCCGTCACGTCGGCGGAGGCGAGGGGCAATTTGATGTCGTCAGTCATGGGTTATCAATTCTCTTTTATCAAGCTCTATTTTGTCACAGTTTTACTGATGCGCTTTTCGACTTATTCATGTAAATGGTGTTCAACGACGGCTACCGATCCAGTTCAGTGTGGGCATGAGGTAACTATTCCTTGACTGGCTTCCAGTTTCTTGAGTTGGTCTTTAGTTCATGAATTTCGTTTTTTTATTTATAGCCCCGATCGGATTCGCGAATCATACCTTCAAACCTATCACTCAAACCATGGCATCTAGAGGTAATGGTTTGGTATGGTTCTAAGCCGCCCAGTTTTCTATTTTTAAACCGGGAATACGCGAGAAATCGCGTTCGTTGTTGTGACCAGTATCCTGTTTTCGGCGAGATATTTGGCTACGGTCTTGCGGGTGACTTGCAGTTCGTCCATCACAAAATCTTTTTTTATGTAAGGGTGACGGAACAGGTTGTCGATTAAATCCTGGCTATAGACCGGCCTGACGCTATCGCTGATCCGGCAAGCAATGTGCTAGGATTGGCGGTATTGAAATTACATTCACTCGCGTACCCATGCGCCAATACCTAGACTTGATGCAACATGTGCTCACCCATGGCACAAGAAAATCCGACCGTACCGGCACTGGCACGGTCAGCGTGTTCGGCTACCAGATGCGCTTCAACCTGCAAGATGGCTTTCCGCTGGTGACCACCAAGAAGTGCCACATGAAGTCCATCATCCATGAGCTATTATGGTTCTTGCAGGGCGATACCAACATCAAATATCTCAAGGAAAATGGCGTTTCAATATGGAACGAATGGGCGGATGAACAAGGCAATCTCGGCCCGGTGTATGGCAAACAATGGCGCTCATGGGCTGCGGCGGATGGGCGCGTGGTCGATCAGATCGCCGAAGTGGTGGAACAGATCAAGAAGAATCCCGATTCGCGCCGCCTGATCGTATCGGCGTGGAATGTGGGCGAACTCGACAAGATGGCGCTTGCGCCCTGTCATGCATTCTTTCAGTTTTACGTCGCGGATGGAAAATTATCCTGCCAGCTCTACCAGCGTAGCGCGGATATTTTTCTTGGCGTGCCGTTCAATGTTGCCTCCTATGCATTGCTCACGCTGATCATGGCGCAGGTGTGCGGCCTCGAACCCGGCGACTTCGTGCATACCTTCGGCGACGCGCACCTGTATCTCAATCACATGGAGCAGACGCAGTTGCAGCTGTCGCGTGAACCGCGCGCGCTGCCGGTGATGCGCGTCAATCCCGATGTAAAAAATATCTTCGGCTTCAAGTTTGAAGATTTCACGCTGGAAGGTTACGATCCGCATCCTGCAATAAAAGCGCCCGTCGCTGTATGAACAGTCTTTCAATCATCGTCGCAATGGCGAAAAATCGCGCCATCGGTATCAACAACACGCTGCCGTGGCGTATCCCGGAAGACCTCAAACATTTCAAAAAACTTACCATGGGGCATCACATGATCATGGGGCGCAAGACCTTCGAATCCATCGGCAAGCCGTTGCCGGGGCGCATTACCGTGGTGGTATCGCGCGACCGCAATTTGAAAATAGATGGTTGTACGGTCGCGCATTCATTGCAGGAGGCGGTCGCTGCTTGCGCAAACGACCCGCAGATTTTCGTGGTCGGCGGTGCGGATATTTATGCGCAGGCGTTGGAACTAGCAGATACGCTTTTCATCACCGAGATTCAGCAGGATGTGGAGGGTGACGCATACTTCCCCGAATTCGATAGGCTGGGATGGGTGGAAACATCGCGTGAAATACATCGGCAGGAAACGCCGCAACCCTTGGAATATCACTTTGTCGAGTACCGGCGTAAAGCGGCTGACAGCAACTTCGCCCCCGCATTTATCGAGTAATCGTAGGGTGGGCTGTGCCCACCATGTCGGGCATAGCCCGACCTACAATTTATCCCGAGTCGCCCAGGTTGGGTTTATCTCAGATTATCCATTAGCATGTAGGAGCTCGATTTATCGAGCGACAAGGGTTGATTGGCCTAATGAGCTATTTGTTTTATGCTGGGAAAACTTTTTTGAACGGCTGCACAGTGGTTTGCTGGTACACGCCAGCGGCGACATACGAATCTGCATCCGCCCATTCGCGAGCTGCTTGTAGCGAGGCAAACTCGGCAACGATCAGGCTGCCGGTGAACCCCGCCGCCCCCGGATCGACGGCATCTACGGCGGGAAATGGCCCGGCCAGCAGCAGCCGCCCTTCATCCTGTAATGTTTGCAAACGTGCCAGATGCGCGGGGCGCGCCGCGATGCGTTTGCCCAGACTATCTGGATAATCCTGGCCGATGATTGCATATAACATTAGTTACCTTCTTTCTTTTCGTCTACATACTTCGCCAGCCATACGCTTTGTGCCAGAATGAATACCACCATCAATGTGGTGAAGCCAAATAGCTTGAAATTCACCCAGTCATCGGTGGAGTAGTTGAATGCCACATACAGATTGATGAAACCAATAGCGGCGAAGAACAGGCTCCAACCTAGGTTAAGGCGATGCCAGATGTGTAGCGGCAGCGCGATTTTTTCCTGTAGCAGGGAGCGCATCAGGTTTTTGTTAAAAAATACGTTGGACACCAGCAGGATGACGGAGAACATCCAGTACAGCACGGTCGGTTTCCATTTGATGAAGGTTTCGTCGTGCAATAGCAGGGTTGCCCCGCCGAACACGCCGATGATGGCGAAACTCACCCATAGCATCGTATCGACCTTGCCGTGCCGCCATTTTGTCCAGATGATCTGCACAACGGTGGCACCAATCGCAACCGCCGTAGCGACATAAATCCCCTGCACCTTGAAGGCAACAAAAAACAGGATGACGGGGAAAAGATCGAATAGTAATTTCATAATGGTGTGGTAATCAGGTTCTATCCAGCGCCAGCGCGGCGGAGTTGATGCAAAAGCGCAGGTTGGTGGGTGGCGGGCCGTCCGGGAATATATGCCCGAGGTGCGCGCCGCATTGCTTGCAGCATATTTCCACGCGTTTCATGCCGTGGCTGGTGTCGGTGCGCGACATAACATTTTCCGCTTTATACGGTTGCCAAAAACTCGGCCAGCCGGAACCAGAATCAAATTTGGCTTCGGAATCAAACAGCGCATTGCCGCAACACACACAGCGATAAATTCCCGCGTCATGGCAATCGCAGTATGCGCCGCTGAATGCCGGTTCGGTGCCGCACTGGCGGCACACCTGATATTGCTCCGGCGTGAGTTCTTCACGCCATTCGTCATCGGATTTTTCGATTTTGTCCATTGAATGAAAACGCTTATTTACAAAAGCTATTTGTCCGCAGATTACGCAGATTCACGCAGATTTTCTGGACGCTGTCGTTGATAGCTTCTTCGGCAACAGCTCTTTAGATGCAATTTCATCACGCGGTTTAATCTGGCGTAATCTGTGGAATCTGATGTAACTACTAGCCATTCGACTAGGCTGCCAAAAGACGCCAGCCAAGTCGCTGGTTATGCGGAAAACTGTATTTTGGTTTTTACAATTACAACACCTCGCCCGCATGATCCGCCAGTCTCGACCGTTCGCCGCGCAGCAAGGTGACGTGCCCACCGTGTTCCCATCCTTTGAAGCGATCCACCACATAAGTCAGGCCGGAGCTGCCCTCGGTGAGGTAGGGCGTGTCGATCTGCGCGATGTTGCCCATGCATACCACCTTGGTGCCTGGGCCGGCGCGCGTCACCAGCGTCTTTATCTGCTTGGGCGTGAGGTTTTGCGCTTCATCGATGATCAGGTATTTATTCAGAAAAGTGCGGCCGCGCATGAAATTGAGCGATTTCACCTTGACGCGCGAGCGGATCAAATCGCGTGTGGCCGCACGCCCCCAGTCGCCGCCTTCCTCGTCGGATTTGTTCAGCACATCGAGGTTGTCCTCCAGCGCGCCCATCCACGGTGTCATTTTTTCTTCCTCGGTGCCGGGCAGGAAGCCGATGTCTTCACCCACCGGAACAGTCACACGGGTGATGATGATTTCGGAATACAGTTTGGTTTCCAGCGTTTGCAATAACCCCGCAGCCAGCGTCAACAGGGTTTTCCCAGTTCCTGCCTGCCCCAGCAAAGTGACGAAATCGATCTCCGGGTCCATCAGAAGATTGAGCACGAAATTCTGTTCGCGGTTGCGCGCGGTGATGCCCCATACGTTGTTTTTGCTGTGGGTGTAGTCGGTCAGGGTGCGCAGCAGCGCGGTCTGGTCGCTTTGTTCCAGAACCACGGCATAGAACGGCGTGTCATCTTCTTTGTAGACGAATTGATTGACGAAAAACGCCGCGCATAGCGGGCCGCGTATCTGGTAATAAGTGTGGCCTTCCTTCTGCCACGATTTCATGTCTTTGCCGTGTCTGTCCCAGAAATCCGGTGGCAATGGCAATATGCCGGTGTAGAGCAAATCGCTGTCTTCCAACACCTTGTCGTTAAAGTAATCCTGTGCCTCAAGACCCAGCGCGCGCGCTTTGATGCGCATGTTGATGTCCTTGCTGACCAGGATCACCGCGCGCTGTGGCTGCTGTGTTTGCAAGCCGATGACGACACCAAGAATCGCGTTATCAGCTTTGCCCAGTTCCAAATTTTGCGGCAATTCGTATTTGACGAAACTGGTTTGTAGGAACAGCCGTCCTGTGCAGTTTTTATATGCCGCAGAATCCAGCGCGATGCCTTCCTCTATTTTGTGCGGCGCATCGCTGACGATTTCATCAAGAAAGCGGCTGGCCTGCCGCGCGTTACGCGCCACTTCGGTCATACCTTTTTTCTTGTTGTCCAACTCTTCCAGCACGAACATCGGCAGGCAAATATCGTGTTCCTCAAAACGGAACAAGCTGGTCGGGTCATGCAGCAATACGTTGGTATCCAGCACGAACAGTTTGGTGTCGGTATTGTTTACCGATTTGGCTGCTTTGGCTGTTTTTTTCCGTGGGGGTGTTGGTAAAGGCATGACGTTCCTTAGGTTGATGGTTCGTTACGAAATCCAGCACTATTTGCGCGTAGCCATTTGCTTTTTAATCTATGGTGCGGTCGCTTCCGAAGCAATAAAATGCCGCACGCAGTTTCGCCCGCTATGCTTGGCATCGTAAAGAGCCGCGTCCGCCGTTTTCAGCAACCTGGTTGCATCGCCGGTACTGCCGGATTGATAGGCTGCTACACCAATACTGATGGTCACATGATCGGCCGTCTTCGATTGGCTGTGCGGGAGTTTTAAATCAGAAACGGCAGCACGCAACTTCTCTGCAATTATCCGGCCGCCATCCATTTCTGAATCGGGCAGGATGACCGAAAACTCTTCGCCACCATAGCGCACCACCACGTCGGTGGGGCGGTTCAATTGCGATTTGAGAGCCTTCACGATGGAAATCAGCACCTTGTCGCCGGCAGGATGCCCATAGTGGTCGTTGTAGAGCTTGAAGTAATCCACGTCGAGCATAATCAGGGAGAGGGGAATATTTTGCCGTTGTGCGCGGCCAAATTCGGCGGCGAAACGCTCGTCGAAAAAGCGCCGGTTGTATGCGCCCGTCAATCCGTCCGTAGTGGCCTCCATGCTGAGCCGTTCTGAGTGCGATTGCAGTACTCGTTCGCGCTTGACGGATATGCTGGCATCGGCAATCTGGATCAGTCCAAGATGTTCTTTTCCGTTAACGCTGATGGGTGTAATCGTGATGGATTGTTGCATGCGTTTTTGCTCATGTTGCGTGATTGGCAACGGATAAATCGGCAATGGCGAGCGATGCAGCGCGTTGGACAGGATAATTGGCAATTTGTGCGACAGAGCATTTCTGATGGCCGTTTTGAAAGGGGCGGACAGCCCGTCGGGAAACAACGATTCAAGGGAGTGGCTTAATGCGAATTCGGCTGGAATGCCGCTATGCTTTGCTACCCAGTCATTCCACAGTAAAACCTTGCCTTCACCGTCAATCAGGATCAAGCCCAGTTTGACTGCATCCCAGATTTCTTCCCAGGCAAAGGTGTTGTCGGTTGAAATGGAATTCATGTTTGGCGGGTTTTCAGATGCTGGAGATGAAACGGTCGATATGGGTCAGAAGCTCCCGCAGGGACGAGGAGCTTAGCAGAAACACCAGATAGCCCTGTGACAGGCGTTTTTCGATAGCCAAGTCAATATGCAGTACCAGCATGGCGGGTTGATTCGCATCCGCGATAATTTGCCGCAGAACCGCATCTGTTTCGCCAACGGAATAAACCGGCAGTGAGCTGTTCAGCGTGAGCTTGAGTATGTCTGCCATGGAGGAAAGGCAGGCATTCAATATGATATTGCCCAGTTCGCACATGGCTTCCTGCTCAAATTCTGCCAAATCCTCCACGCTTACCTGCGAGCCCATCATGTCGTGCACGATTTCCATCGCGCGCTCTTCGGTGAACAGCAGCATGGCATCGGCAGTGAATGGACCGCTGAAGTTTTGCTTTACTGCGCCCAGGCGCGGGCTGTTGAGTGATAAAATTTCCGCGTTTATTTCGGTTGATTGATAAAGCTGGATGCGTGGCACGGACAGTTTTACTTCATCGCCGACAATCTCGCTCAGGCTGGATGCGGCGCGGCCTGCGCCGATGTTGAAAATTTCGGTAAGCGCGTCAAGCTGCAATTCGGACAGCGAATTCATTTTTGGCTTTCAAAGAATTCGAGTGCTTGCCCCACACTTTTTTCTGTGACAGGTTTGGCGACGAACCGCGCGCCGAGTTCGGCGGCGCGCGTTTGGTGGCTTTCCTGAATATTGGCGGAAAAAACGGCAATGCGGATGCCGGGGTATTTAACAAGAATTTGCGCCGCCGCTTCGGTGCCGATGATCCCCGGCATGTTGATGTCCATAGTGCAATAATTGGGCGTGTCGCGGTCGACAATTTCCAGAGCTTCATTGCCGCTAACCGCTTCGATGATGATCCATTGTGGGTGTTTGGCAAGTACAAAAGTACGTATCATCATACGCGACACACGGCTATCATCCACGATGAGCAGCGTTTTGATGCTATTGAGTTTCTGCAAGGCTTCTCCTGATGCTGGCTAGATTTTTCGAAAATTTGATTTTACAGTATTCCGGTATTTTGGGTGTATGTGGATTTTTACGGGCTCCCTAAGCCGGACAAGCCGGAACCAAAAGCACCGCGTAGGAGCGGCCTCCAGGTCGCGATTTAGTGGCTCGCGGACTGGAGCCTGCTCCCACGGTGATTGGCTGCGCATCAGAATTCTTGCCACTCATTGATGCCACTATGACTAGTAATAGACTAAAGTTATTTCGGCTTTTGCCGATAACTGTGCTGAAGGTAGCTTGGGGAAACGAAAATCATCAGGGTACAACTACCAAGATACCGCTTATAAAAATCAGTAAAGCCGTAAGCAGCTTTAAAGGGGCAATTTTAGCCGCGAAACCCAAATATATCGCGGCAGCGGCACGAGCAAGGTATTTTGAACATTGAAGCGAAGGGAGGTCAACCATGAACACTACTTCTGTAATTAAAACTTACGCAAAAGTCGGAATCGAATCCGGCGTAAGCGCGGCTGACCCACACAAGCTGATTTCGATGCTGTACCAAGGCGCACTGTTGGCTGTTGCCAACGCCAAAAACAGCATCCTGAAAAAGAATATTCCCGCCAGAGGTTCTGCTATTTCTAAAGCCATCGCCATTATTGACGAAGGTTTAAACGCCAGCTTGGACAAAAGTGTCGGCGGCGAATTGGTTCAAAATCTGTCTTCATTGTACAAATACATGAGTATGCGTCTGCTGACCGCCAATTTGAAAAATGATATGGATGCATTGGATGAAGTGGCCCGCCTGCTGAATGATTTGAAAGACGCTTGGGAAAGCATACGCCAGCCCAATGCAGTAGCTGCCACCTCAACAAATATGCAAAAAACCTCACAGAAGCTGTTGCGCCCCGAGGGCGCAGGATTGGCAATGCCGGCAGAAACTCAGCCAACGACTGGTCTTGAATCCGCACCCGCACAGCAAAATGCGGTAAATAAAAAAATTCAGTTGGCATACGGAAGGGGTAAATGAAATGAACGGCAACCAAGTCATCTCAAATTACGAATCGCTATCCGTGCTGACCGAACAGATGCGCGAGGCAGCCGTACAGGGCGAATGGGATCAGCTGATTGACCTCGAACAGCGATGCAGTCTGCATGTTGCCGCCATGAAGCCCGCGGATGCGGTGGCGGTGCTGGACGAGCCATCCCGGCAGGCCAAGATTCGACTCATCAAGAAAATTCTCGCGAACGATGCTGATATCCGCAGCCGCACTGTGGAGTGGATGGGGCAGTTGCAACGCATCATACAAAGCAATCGCCAGGAGCAGCGGTTGCAGCATACATACGGCGGGACATAAGGGGATCTCTATAAATCCAAACCCCGTCACGATACTGCGTTGCTCATAAAAAATTACTCCTAACATATCAGGCATATGCGTCGTCGCAATTTTTTATTCGCGCCTTGTCTCGCTTATAACCAGCCACTTAGTTGGCGTTGTTTGACAACTTAGTGGAATGGCTAGCTAGTTCATCAGGGTTTTGAATTTATAGAGACCCCCATAAGGCAGATCAGGAATCCGCAAGGTGCGTTCCGCATGCCATATCGAGCCTTTTTTGCGAGGGAATAGCTTAGAGGGAAGAAGCTTGCTGTGCTCGAAAACCGGGCTGGCATCTGCCAAACCTGACGAGGAGATGGTCATACCGCAATGCTACCCGCCAACATAATCAGCGCACTTCAAGTCCTTTCCAATTCGGGGAAACCCCTGATTGCGGCCGCCAAAGATACGCCCGCTCCTGTCACCAAACTCGAACCCGGCCAGCAATTGCAGGGGGAAGTTCAATCCAAAATAAGCGAAGGATTATTCAAGGTTCAAGTCGCCGGAGAGACGCTCCAGATGCGCCTGCCAGCCAATATCCAGACCGGTGATGTAATAAAATTAGAAGTTCTTGCGATACAGCCGCGCATCACTTTTGGCATGGTCGCGTCGACCAATCCGCTTTCGACACCCGAGCAAATCGGTGCTACGGCACGCTTGCTTTCCAATCTTGCGGATCTACCGCTCGAAAGGCCGATTGTTCAGCAACTCGGCAACAAGGCGGTTTGGCCGGCTGCGCAGCAAATACCAGATGCCAAACTATTGGCCGATGGACTGCGTGAAGCGCTTGGCCAAAGCGGCCTGTTCTACGAATCGCATCAAGCGCAATGGGTCCGAGGTGAACGCAGCACGAGCCAATTATTGCAGGAGCCGCAAAACTTATTGACTGGCAAAAATATATCTTTCACTTCTGCCGAACAACGCGTTGCTGCAAGCGCCAATGTTATGCCCGGTCTCCCGGAAAGGGGGGCGCAGGACTCTGCAAATACGCAGGCCATGGCAAAGTCTGTCGGTGATACAGCCATGCCGGTGGCGAAAGAATTGGTGCATTTGGTGCAGCAACAATTGCATACTCTGGAGCAACATCATCTGGTGTGGATGGGGCAAGTCTGGCCCGGACAGCAGATGCAATGGGAAATCCAGGGCCAACCGGAGCATCAGCCCAGGCGGCAACAGGATGAACGCCAGTGGAGTACCGAAATTGAGCTGGCACTACCCAGACTGGGCGACGTTCATGCGCGCTTGGTCTTCGCCGAAAGCGGGTTGCGGCTGACACTGCATGCGACGGATTCTGGAGCTGTCGGTTTATTTAATCGCGCCTTGCCACAGCTCAAGAACTCGCTGGCTGATGCAGGAATCGCACTAAACGCTGCCGTGGTGGAAAAATTATGAAGCAATCCACACTCTCGCCGCAACAAGTCGCCATCGCGTTAACCTACGGTAAAAATCAAGGGGGGGCACCAAAAGTTGTAGCTAAAGGGCGAGGCATGATCGCTCAGGCGATTATTGAACGCGCCAAACAAAACGGCGTTTATGTGCATGAATCCGAGGATCTGGTCGGACTGTTAATGAAAGTCGAGTTGGATCAGGAAATTCCACCACAGCTTTATTTGGCTGTGGCCGAACTGTTGGCTTGGCTTTATCGGTTGGAACATGCCGATGTACCAACTATTCCATCTGTTATAAAATAGTAAGTTCGTCTCGGATCATTAAGCAAGCTGGGGGTTACGCGGTAAAACTGTATGCTCAATGGGAAACGCTTTCCATTTCCTGCT
>CAIZNF010000294.1 GCA_903934275.1 uncultured Nitrosomonadales bacterium | reverse complement strand
TGCTGGTTGACGTTCGCGTGCTCGACCACTTTATTGTGTCGGGGGCATCGGTGCTCAGCTTCGCCGAACGCGGGCTCCTGTAAGTCATTCGCAGCACCTCTGCCATCAATCGGGCAGCAAATCACAAAACCAGTAGAACAGAAAGGAGGTCGATCCCAGGCAGGAAAGCACTTGCGCGCAATAAACAACTTTGACTGATTCAGGATTGGAGAACGAAATGGAAAGCAATCAACTGGAGCACGGGATCATGCATTTACCAAGCGAGTATTGAAATGAACAAATACATTTTCCAGATAAGAACAACGATTTACGAGACTGCCGTAATCCGCGAAACGATGTGCGTTGTTGCCCGTAACAAAACCATTGCACAGCTCGGCGCAAACCGTCTGGCATTCGACTGGCGGGGTATGCCCGCTAGTTACTGCGCGGATGCCGGTGAGTGGTGCATTCGAAACGAAGAAAGTGGGGATGTGAAAGTGTCCGCCATTCCGCAGTACATGTGCCGTGCGAGTGAATCGGAGCTGGCGTTTCTTGCACTCGCGCTTGGCTCGATTTATCAGGTGAAGGCCATGAATATAACCGACGAAGACATCATAGACACGGTCAACGAAGCGATGGAATCCGGCATGAACTGGGTTGAGCCAGCCCATTTGGCCGAACTGTTTGGCGCTGCACTGGCGCCCCGGTTTCCGGCTGAAGGAGAATCGAAATGAACCATTGACGCGCAAAACGAAAAGCTCTTTTGGTGGCGTTATGGGAGCCGATAAATGAAAACGCCACACCGCTCGAACCCGCCACGTTGAACCAACTGTGCGGGTTCATTTTTTATGCAAAGCAGATACAGGAGTAAATAATCATGAACGAAATTCAGAACAACAATCAGCAAGCCTTAGTTAGAGACGTGCCCTACACCGATGCAGTCGTGCAGCTGACGGGAAAGAACGGCAATGCCTTTTTGATTCTCGGCTTGGTACGTCGCGGAATTCTGCACAGCAATCGGCCCGAGTTGGCGGAAGAGTTCATGAATGAGGCAACAGACGGCGATTACGACCATCTGCTGCAAACCTGCATGCGCTATGTCAGTGTCGAGTGAGCATCATGAAAAAATCAATGATTGATACCCGCCGTTCAAAGCGCAACGTGTCGCCCGAGGTTCAGCAATATCTACAGGCATCTCTGTCGCAGAGTACGCGACGTGCATACACAACCGATATTGCGCAGTTCTTGCAGTGGGGCGGACGCATTCCCGCTGCTCCTGAGCGCCTTGCGACATATCTGGCACAGCAAGCAGAAAAGCTGTCGTATGCGACGCTCTGTCGCCGTGTTGTCGCAATCGGCAGAGCGCATACGGTCAAGCAGCTTCCTAGTCCATCTGACTCCGAAATCGTTAAATCGACGATGCAGGGAATACGTCGCACGAAAGGCGTTTCCCAACGTCGTGTCGCACCCGTGCTGTTGCACGACGTGCGAAACATGGTGCGGAAATTGATCGGCATAAGGGGTGCCCGCGATAAGGCGCTGTTGCTCATGGGCTTTGCCGGTGCATTCAGGCGCTCGGAACTGGTTGCTATTTGTGTGCAGGACGTGCAGCTAGTCGCTGAAGGAATGGTTATCCGACTGCGCCGTGGCAAAACTGACCAGGGCGGTGCAGGACGCGATATCGCCGTTCCGTATATGCGCGGCAGCTGTTGTCCGGTCAAAGCTGTTGTGGCGTGGCTGGCTATGTCTGGGATAACGGGCGGCGCGCTGTTCAGACGCGTTGATCGGTACGGACATATAACGGGCGCTGGCTTGACGCCACAATCTGTCGCGCTGATCGTGAAAGAGCGTGCCGAGGCAGTCGGGCTGGATGCGCAACAACTGTCCGGCCACAGCCTGCGCGCCGGATTTGTGACAAGTGCATCCCAGTGCGGCGCGAGCAGCTGGAAAATTCGCCAGCAGACCGGGCACAGGTCAGAAGCGGGAGTTCATCGCTATATCCGCGACAGCCAGCTGTTTACAGACAACCCGCTCGGCAATATCCGGTGATGTTATAGCACAGCCATTCAGTCGTTTATTCCACAGCTGCTTTTCTACATATGTGCCCCAGTCTGGATTGTTCCTCGCTGGGGCGATTCTTTTACAGGAGTTGATTATGAAAGACATTTACACCTCAGTGACGATCTGCATCATCGCCGCGCTCGAACAGGGCGTACCGCCGTGGATACGCCCTTGGCAGACCGGTTCTGACACACCGGGCAATCTTGTGACAAACAAGCCCTATCGGGGCATCAACGTGTTGATGTTGAATGTTGCGATGATGACGAACAGGTTCACCGACTGTCGCTGGCTGACGTTCAGGCAGGCGACCGAGATCGGCGCGCGCATCAGAAAGGGTGAGCACGGTACGCAGATTGTCTTCTATCAGCTGCGCAATAAAAAGGATGGCGTGATTGGCGCGGCTGATGCTGTAACTGTTGTGCGTGGCATTCCGATCATGAAGTGCTTTACCGTGTTCAATGCCGGTCAGCTGGAGTCTGTGCCAGAACGGTTCGCACAATGTATTGGTCGAACATGGTTGCCCATCGACTGTGCCGAGCAGCTACTCAGTTGTTCCGGTGCTGCAATCAGCCATGGTGGCCGAAGGGCGTACTACATGCCCGTCGATGACACGATACAGCTACCGCCCGTGGCCTCGTTCAGCCGACCTGATGATTACTATGCAACGGCGTTGCACGAGCTATGCCACTGGACTGGCCACCAGAGCCGCTTGAACCGCGTACAGGGCCGGGTGAACGGCAAAGCTGCTTATGCGTTCGAGGAGCTGGTTGCCGAAATAGGCGCAGCGTTCTTATGCGCTCACTGCGGGCTTCCAGCACGATTGGAGCACGCCAGTTACGTGAGCAGCTGGCTAGATGCGCTGAAGAGCGATAAGCGGCTCATTTTCGTTGCGGCATCAGCGGCGCAGAAGGCCGCTGATTATGTGCTGGAGCAAGCCACTAGAGCCAATGTGGATTCTAATTAGCCGTGTACCGCCAGTCGCCCTATCGGGCAATTGACTGGCATATAGGGCAATAAATGCAGGGGTGGTGCTAAAACGCGACTCTCTTTTGCTGATACAGGCGAGTTCGAACCGCCTATGCCAAAAATAGCGCCACGCCTAGTCAAATACTTGGGGGCAGTAAAATACGCGTTATCGGCTGTCAGAATTTTTTTCAGCGGGATATCGCAGCCCGTTTTGGCAGGGCGATAGATGTCGATTTTTCGGTGCTTAAGGAGGTGGTCACGCGCCCTATCAAGCGTCCGGTTACGAAAATGAGAACCCAGCCGCGCCCCTTGCGTCCAAAGGTCATAGAACAAGTTGGGGCTTGCTTTAGGTGCATCGGACCGAAAATTAATATACAGCTCGTCTTTAATCACACCTTGAAAGTTGAACTTCTCCAGCCGTTGTTGCATCAACTGCTTGAGCAGTTGGGGGCTCCACAGGTCGGCATATTCAAGCTCCAGTTCTTTTAGCTCTCTGCCACGCCACGTTACTTCAAACCGCAGCAGTTTGCGTACAAATGACAGAATCCAGTCGCGCTCGGCAACACCGACATGCAATTTTTTCCTCAGCAGCTCAACGTGCTTGTTATAGAATTTGTCCGCAACCCGCGTTGAATTTTGTTGGTTGTAGACCGTCTCAATTTCGTGCGTTCCGTAGGCAGACCAATCGCGACCCTCAGCCCGCAGCTGCTGCATAATGGCTTCCAAAGCTTCTGCCACCTGATGCGATGAATCGAGAAGAAAGCTACACGTCGTATCCAGACGCCCAAGCCGAAAGCGATGTTCTCTAACTGCACGGCGCTCGTGCGAAGTAAATGTCAGCCCGAGTTGTTTATAGATGAGCTCGATGGTGGCAAGGCACAGGAATTCGAGCCGATTTGTACCGAACACGTTATGGCCTTGGAAGAGTTTTGGCAATGATGCTTCGAGGCATAAAGTACGCTCTTCCCAGTCAATGAATACCTGCGGATTATCCAAGCCAAAGGGGTGCTTGAGGTAGAAGGTATCGCCATACAGCTTTGTACCAATTTTGTTGAGAGTACTTTTATCAAGTAACCTTTCGTAAACAAGGTTGGTCATGTGTGAATAGAATTTTGCCGTATCGAACATGTAATTCTCCTTGAGGATGTCATAACAATTTTTGGTTTTGGATTTGTTAAATTTGTCCGCCATGTTGGGTATAAACCTTACGGTATCAGGCATAAAATCTCCTTCGATGTCATACCAATTTTCATTCCTGGCCAAGCTAAATCTGTCATCCAAGTAGCGTATAACCTTGTAATTCTCATTGATGTGTCATGCCAACTTTCATTTTGGGCAAAGCTAAATTTGTCCGCCATGTTTTACACAACAGCTAATGTGTGCCGGTGTGCGTCATGCCATTAAATAGCAGTGGCTCGCACCCTTAATATCTAGGTCATCTGCCTGCATCATGTAGCATTCGTATCATTCGTATCATTCGTATCACCCTTTAAGCCGCTGATACAACCGATACATTTGATACACCTCCAATGCAGCCACCGTACCGGCATATCACCACCACCGAACCCACCTTAATCAGCGATTTTTGCCCGAACGACGTAAAAGTTCAGTTTCTTACCCCCGCAATTGGCGGGCATTAATACTTGCTTGCGCGGCCTTCCCTCGGCACCAAGAATTAGCAAGCCGTGCGCCAAAAGCACTCGGATACCCGCAGCCTTTCCCCATCGCTGGCATATTACCGACTCGAAAAATTCGGGGTGTACCAAAAAGGCTAAATTGCCGTCTACCTTCTTAATGAATCCACCTTCAGGCGGGTTTGATTCATCGTAGTCTGCAACCGGCACAAGCTTGCCATCGCTCTCTGATTTAAAGAACCGCTTGATCTGGGCGCATATTTCAGCGTCGTTCAGAGGGGCGATATTTCTGTCGTGCTTTACCCAAGCCAGAAAGCAAGTGCGAATAGCTGCAAATGCTTCGCCCGCGTCCCACGTCAAAATGCCTTTTTCAATC
>CAIZNF010000293.1 GCA_903934275.1 uncultured Nitrosomonadales bacterium | reverse complement strand
CTTGCTTCGATTCAAAAAGAAGCAGCTGCCACACCTGGTTTTCAGGGGTTTTCCGCCACACGCGGGGAGACTTTTTTTAAAACAAAGCATGGCAACGAATGGAGTTGCTCTTCCTGCCATACCGAAAATACCGCAGCGCAGGGCAAGCATGCAAAGACCAACAAGATCATCGAGCCGCTTGCCCCATCCACCAATGTGGAGCGATTCACCAGCCCGAAAAAAGTGGACAAATGGTTCAAGCGAAATTGCAACGATGTGCTTGGCCGTGTTTGCACACCACTGGAAAAAGGCGATGTACTTGCCTATCTGCTTACTGTTAAAAAATAAGGATGCCTGCCATGTCAATTCATAATCAAAAAAATTCCAGAATATTTGCTGTTGCCTTGCTGGTGATGAGCATAATGGTATCTACCGCACAGGCCGATGATGATCACGATGAAAGATACAGCGAGAAACGCAGTGAAAAATACGGCGGTGAGAACCGTGGCAAGCCGATCCAACCAGCGCAAACCAACGTCAAATTTCAACAGGAATGCTCCACCTGCCATATCGCCTACGCGCCGGGGCTATTGCCTGCCGAATCATGGCGCAAGGTCATGAACGGCCTGAACAAGCACTTTGGCTCGGATGCATCACTGGATGCGCAAGACAACAAGGAGATTACCGCATTTCTGGTGGGCAACGCCTCCAACCGCTGGAGCGCACCGACTGCGCCGTTGAAAATTACCGAAACAGCCTGGTTCAAGCGCAAACACGACGGTCACGAAATTTCTCCAGCCGTTTGGAAAAATCCGAAAGTGAAAAGCCCAGCCAATTGCGCGGCTTGTCACCCACAGGCGGAGCGCGGCGATTTCAGCGAACGTAATATTAGAATACCCAAGTAAAAGGAGAACACCATGAATGAACGTATTTTGGTTTGGGACGTGCCAACGCGGGTTTTTCACTGGCTGCTGGCACTGTCATTTTGCGGGGCATTTCTGACGGAGGAGTCAGAGCGTTATCGCGATATTCACGTGCTGCTCGGCTACACCCTGCTGGGCTTAATTGCGTTCAGATTATTGTGGGGATTTTTTGGCACTCGCTATGCACAGTTCCGCTCGTTCCTGTTCAAGCCCGGCGAAATTATTACTTACCTGTTATCGCTTACCAAAGGAAAACCCGCTCATTATGTGGGGCACAACCCGGTGGGCAGTGTGGCGATCTGGTTGCTGCTAATACTTGGCATCTCATCCGGCGTGACCGGAGTGATATTGTTCCAAGGCGCAGGCGGCGATGCGGTGGAAGAGCTGCATGAACTCGTATCCAATGGCATGCTGGCCATAGTATTGATCCATATCACCGGTGTGGTAGTGAGCAGCTTGATGCACCGAGAAAATCTGGTACGCTCCATGATTACCGGTTTTAAATCTGCCAAGCCGGATCAAGGTATCCGCCGCTCTTATGCCTGGCTAGGTGTCATAATGTTGACCGCTGTCGTGGCATTCTGGGTCAGTTATCCGTCTATCGGCATGGCGATGCCGGGCGCGGATGCGACGCAGGCCACCAGGCAACACGGTGATGATTAAAATCGCTAATGGCTCATAAAATGCTACGGTTCATCAGCATCCGTAGAATGTGCTCCGCCCAACATGTAGGGCAAGTGCATTCCCTTTCTCTAACTCTCTCCCGCAAGCGGGGGAAAGGACAAACGAGAAAGGCAATTGTTAACCTTGCCCGAACTGCAATTTGGTCCCGGCTCGTCCGGCTTAGATAAAAAAATGCGCGTGTTGGTGGTCGAAGACGATGCCCTGCTGGGTGATGCTATTCAGGCTGGATTAAAACAGTCCGGCTATGCCGTGGACTGGATAAAAGACGGCATCTCGGCAGAACAGGCACTCGCCACCGAGCCTTATGCTGCGGTGGTGCTGGACTTGGGGCTACCGCGCCTTTCCGGGCTGGAGGTGCTGCGCCGCCTGCGCAGCCGCAATATCCCGCTGCCAGTGCTCATCCTGACCGCGATGGATACGGTGGATGACCGCATCGAGGGGCTGGATGCCGGTGCGGATGACTATCTGGTCAAACCATTTGATATGGGCGAACTGGCGGCGCGGTTGCGCGCGCTAATTCGCCGCGCCAGTGGGAAGACCGAGCCTTTGCTGGAGGTTGCAGGAGTCAAACTCGACCCTGCCGCTCATCTCGTGCTGTATCGGGATAAACCGGTCGATCTTTCGGCCAAGGAGTTTGCATTGCTGCACGCGCTGATGCTCAATGCAGGAAAAGTGCTGTCGCGCACCAAGCTCGAAGAACAGCTTTACGCGTGGGGCAATGAAATCGAAAGCAACGCGGTGGAAGTGCATATCCATCATTTGCGTCGCAAGCTTTTTCCCGAGCTGGTCGAAACCATACGCGGTGTCGGCTATCTTATGCCGCGCGGCAAGGATTTCTAAAATGTGGCAACGCGCATCGCTCAAACAACGCCTGCTTGCCTTGGTACTGGCGGCGATCACGCTGGTCTGGCTCGGCGCAACCGCCTTTACCTATCTCGATGCACGAGAGGAATTCGACGAAGTATTGGATGCGCACCTAGCGCAAGCAGCTGCACTGCTGGTTGTTCAGGCAACACATGAGATTGATGAGCTCGAAACAGAACATACACCGCTGCTACACAAATATGCACGCCGTGTCGCGTTTCAGGTATGGGAAAAAGGACAACAGCTTCGCCTGCATTCCGCCAACGCCCCGCAACAACATCTGGCGATCAAAGAGCGCGGCTTCAGCGACACCACCGTTGATGGAAAACGCTGGCGCGTTTTCAGCACCTGGGACGAATCCGGCGAATACCTGATCCATGTCGCGGAACGCTCCGACGTGCGCGATGAACTGGCGCGCGGTATCGCGGGCAACCTGCTGCGCCCGCTGTGGTTTTCCCTGCCCTTACTCGCGCTGCTACTGTGGATCGCGGTACTGCGCGGCCTGCGCCCGCTCGACAAACTAACCAGCGAAATTGAACAGCGTGAGCCGGACAATCTCGCCGCACTGGATGCGTCGTCCGCGCCGCGCGAAGTGGTGCCGCTGATCGAGCGGCTAAATAGATTGTTCACACGCATCGAAACATCCATGCAAAAAGAGCGGCGATTTACCGCAGATGCCGCGCATGAATTACGCACCCCAGTGGCCGCAATCAAAGCGCAAGCGCAAGTGGCACGTACCGCCTCCGGAGAGGCGGAACGCATTCATGCGCTCGACAACGCAATTCTCGGCTGCGACCGCGCCGCGCATCTAATCGAGCAATTGCTGACACTGGCGCGAGTCGATACGCTGAATCGCGGCGCAACAGCATCTTGCCAACTCAGAGACATCGCCGCCGAAACAATTGCGACACTTGCTCCAGATGCGCTGGGAAAGGGCGTGCGGCTCGAACTGTTGGCGAGCGACCAAATTGTTGTGTGCGGCAATCCAGAGTTGTTGCGCGTGCTGCTGCGCAACCTGCTAGACAATTCGATTCGGCATACATCGCCCAGCACGGTAGTTCAGGTAAGTATCTCCCATGACCAGGGGATGACCTGCCTGTCGGTGAGTGACGACGGCCCTGGCATCCCAGAACAGGAGCGCAATAAGGTGCAGGAGCGGTTTTATCGCCCGCTTGGCACACAAGCCAGCGGCAGCGGTTTGGGGCTATCCATCGTCAAACGGATTGCAGAGGTGCATGACGCAACATTGCAGATACGGCCAGCGAGCGAAGGCCGGGGACTAAAAGTGACAGTGTGCTTTAAATCTTGATGCGCCTTGACCGCGAAAAATATGAGGCGGAATAAAACTACACGCTTTATGAGCAGCCACATAAATCAAAACGTTACGGTACCACGTTGTTCAATAAATTTAATTT
>CAIZNF010000292.1 GCA_903934275.1 uncultured Nitrosomonadales bacterium | reverse complement strand
TTTGGTACCTTTCTTGGCTTTTTTCATCACCAACTGAACGACATCATTGTGAGTTTGGTGCCAGTACCAACGACGCTTGAGCTGCCAACCGTCGACGATGTCGCCGACTAAGTAGAGCTTGTCAGATTCGGTCGCTTTGAGGAATTCCAGCAGACGCTTTGCTTGGCAGCCACTGGTTCCTAAGTGAACATCGGAAATCCAGATGGTTCGAAAGCGCAGTGGTTTAGGTTTTTTGAGGAGGGATTTAGAGATGTTGTCGAAATGTCTGTTATCGGGGGCATTCATGCCGGCTCCGCTTCTTTTAGGTAGTGTCTTGCGTAGCGACTATCGAGTCGCGATAGGGGCAGCATCATGAATAAATCAGCGCTATGAAAATCAGGATCCCATGCGGGCTCACCGCAAATCCATGCACCGCTGCGTAAATAGCCTTTAATGAGTGCTGGCACTTGCAGGCCTTCAGGCAGAGGATCATCATGCAAAGGAAAGGGCAGACGAGGGCTTACGCGATATTCGGGCGGCGATAAATGGTCTGCTGCGAGTTTGCGATAAAGCGCGTTGATAGTGTGACCGCCATCAGCCAGACTGACGCTAGCGCAACCAATTAAATATTCGGTTTGTTCGCGCTGCATACAGGCTGCGAGTCCTGCCCACAACATCATGATGACGCCGCCGCTGCGGTAGTCTGGGTGAATACAAGCGCGTCCTGCTTCCATGATACGTGGACGCAAATTAGTCAATCGTGCCAAATCAAATTCTTGTTCGGAGTAGAAACCACCGGTCTGAGAAAGTACGCGGGGTGATAGTACGCGGTAGGTACCAACAACTTCTAGAGTGCGGGTGTCACGGACGATGAGATGGTCACATACGTCATCAAATTCATCACGTTCTATGCCTTCATGGTTCTTTAGTGTTTCAAGACCCATTGCCTCAACAAATACTTTGTAGCGAAGACGCTGAACTTCTCTTACATCTTCATGAGTGCTAGCTAGACTGAGGCTGAGTTTGGGGAAGCTCGTACTGGAGTCAGCCCCGACGTTCATCATGCGCATCGTCGCTCCTTCTTGTTTTCATGCCGCAAGAGTAACGATGCAATACTGCAGGCAAATGACAATTAGGTTTCGTTTCTGTTACAAAGAACGAATTTTTCTATGCCCCCTTTGCTATGTGACAGAACGATGTCAGGCGAGCTCAGCCCCGATGGGGCCACCATCATCGCGCGTAATCACAATGGTACTTGAGCGTGGTCTAGCGGTGCCGCCTTGTGGCCAGTGGCTAAGATAGGTGGATGGATCAGCGATATTAAAATTTTTGCCTGTGGTGGTTTCACCCGGATGCTGAATGTTTACAAACAGCGCGCGGCCGTCGGGAGTTTCTGTAATGCCGGTGATTTCACAATCAACCGGGCCGACTAAAAAACGTCGTAGACGGTCGTCGCCTGGAGTGGCACCTACGTGTGTATTGACAGTGCTTTGTTGACCACTATCCGAATTAACGATGGTCTTAGTCGAACCATCACCTACTTTTCCAGGGATCGCAGCGAGTAGCATGCAGTTACTCGCATCAGTGAAGGCGTGATCATCGGTTTCTACCCATAGCAGACCGCTGCGTGCAAACCATAGCCCATCGGGACTAGAGAAATCATTATCGGCGGTCAGTCCAGAAATATTTACATTGATTGGATCGGCGCTAGAGCGCGCTGCGAATAAAAATACATCCCACTGAAACTTCGTTGCAGAACCTTTGGAATCGTGCTCGGCCCAACGGATGATATGTCCGTTAGCATTACCCTTTTGAGCCACACCTTTTTTAGGATCGTTATAAAAACGCGGGTTGGCTGCATCAACTTTGTCCAACGCTCGCGAAGGATT
>CAIZNF010000291.1 GCA_903934275.1 uncultured Nitrosomonadales bacterium | reverse complement strand
TCGCCTATTATGAGCAAAAATTTGCCCAAACCGAACAACGTTTACTACGAAAACTCGCCTCGAAGCATAATCTTGTGCTCATGCCAAACCCATTGCCTGCTTGAGGTTCATGGGTAGGGGCGGGGGAGAGGGGTGATTCAGTCGCTGCTGTCAAGACATTTGCCACAGCTTGTTCTCGCTTTTGGTCATATTGCATCGCAAGTGCTTGGCGAATTCCCGTTGTTCCATTACCCCCTCTCCCCAACCCCTCTCCCGCAAGGGGCGAGGGGCTTTGCTTGTTGCCCACCACTTTCGAATGCACCCATGTCGGGCATAGCCCGACAGGTTGTTTCCCATTTGAAGGAGAAATGGATTTACTTCTTGAGCGATTCAAGTTCGCGATGTTTTTTCTGCAAGGCAAAATATCCTTTTACTTGCGTCACGACGTTGCGGAGGTCAAGAGGCTTGGACAGAAAACCCACTGCGCCCAGAGCGCGTCCCTGTAGCTCATTCCCTTCCCCTGTCATAGCCGTGACAAAGATGACGGGAATATCGCGGGTAAGGGGATTTTCCCTGAGTTGCCTGCACACATCGTAGCCGCTCATCCCCGGCATCATAACGTCGAGCATGATCAGGTCGGGTGGTGTGTCTGACTGCGCAAGCTTGAGTGCTGCTTCGCCATTATTGGCAGCCAACATTTTGTAGTCACCCTCAAGCAGGGCGATCACCAGATTGCGAGTATCCGGGGAATCATCAACCACCAGAATTGTTGCCTTGTCGGCAGAGTCGAGTGCATTCGGCATTGTCTTTTCTCCCTTTTGTAGTGATTCAACTTCTCCGTCAATATTGCAATAATGTAGGGCAATATTGCAATAACGCAGGGCGGGTTCTACCCGCCAGATGTGGCTGCCGAGCATAGCCCGATCTACGAATTTATTCCCATTTGAATGAGAAATGGAATGAGCTACTTATCCCATTTCCAGAAATGGAACAATAATAATCTAACCCGTTCGTGGTGAGCCTGTCGAACCACAGTTTCCTCACCACTACTGGCCTTCGACAAGCTCAGGCCGAACGATTTTAGGTGGAAAATTAACAGCGTTTCTATCTGCAATTGGAATTATGAGACACCATCCGCAGCGGGAAGAGCGCGTCTGACCGCATCAGTCAGGCTTTGTGCTAGTTTTGAGTCTTTGATGACAAGGTAATCGGCATCGGTAACTCGATGCTTGGCTGTGGCGAGTTTTTTGTTCGACGTGATCAGGATGGTTTTGGTGTGGCGGCTTTTGGAGTCGGAAAGTTTGAGAGCTCCGATCAACGCGACACCGTTCAATACCGGGATTTCATTAGTGGTGATGATCAGGTCGAAAGATTCGGTGAGCGCCCGCGTGAGCGCGAAAACACCATCTTTCATTAGCACTGTTTTCACCGGGAATTCGGATAATATTTCCAGATAGATGCTGGTAGAAAGCTTCGAATTATCGACCAGCAGCACAGTGGATTGTTTTGGGGCGAGTTGCTTGCGCAGCTTGTTTAGTTGCTCTTCAATCAGCTGAAAGTTTTCGTTGCCCGTATGAATCTGCTCCAGCACCGTGCGCAGCAAATCGACGTAATTCAAGCTGGTTGCAATGAGTGCCGGAGTGTATTTTGCACCGCCATTGCTGGCATTCAGCTGGTCTTCCAGCTGGTGGCAGATGGTGGTGATGATAGGCAGGCCAAAGGTGCCACCGCTGCCCTTCAAGCTATGGATAATGCGATAAAACTCATTGAATGACTCGCTGTCGACACCAGATTTTTCCATTCCAATCAGTAACAGGTCGAGGCGATCCAATTTCTCCGGCATCTCCTCAAGAAAGGTATTGCGCAGTTGCAGCAGCATCTGCTGAAATGTGTCTGAATCGTTTGAGCTCATGTTGGCGTTATATATGGGCGATCGTTGTATATTGGTGTTCTAGGGGTTTTTTTCCCGCTTTGGGCATTGTATCAAACCGTGGGTTTGAAGATGAAAATCTTCCTGAAATTGGCGACTTCCAGTAATGCCAGCACGGCACCGGAAGCATTGGCCAGCGCGACTGTTTTGTTTGCTGTCCTGGCACGTTCATTCAGCAGCATCAACATGCCCAGCGCGGAGCTATCAATGAATTCCACCTTGCCCAACCCAATCTCTATTTCACGCAGGGCAGCGTTATCGAGCAGTGGCATATAGGCGTTTTTGAAGTCGCGATGCATTTTAAAATCAAAAGTGTCGGACATGGAAATGTGTCCTGTCGTGTTCGATATTTTTACGTCTATAGCCATGATTACCTCCTTAAGGTGAAGCAACATCGGTTGTTGTAGG
>CAIZNF010000290.1 GCA_903934275.1 uncultured Nitrosomonadales bacterium | reverse complement strand
TAATACCCAGCATTTCTCAATCTTTTGATAGGAGCAACATCATCAACACAGTCATTACACACAAAAGAACTCAGAAGCAGTCATTCATTAATTACGCATTATGTCTCAGCTTATGGCCATCCTCAATCTATTGCCAGTAAAAGCACATCAGGCTGCAACATCCACTTAGCAGCCAGTCAGCATCAGCATGCCACTGACAGCCATCGACCTATTCTGTTGAAAAACTCTCCATAAAATTGACAATCAGACCCGCTTAAAATAAAATTATCCTATTGATTTATATAGGATAAGTCACCATGATGGGTCGTCAATCAGATAGTCAAGACAAGCTGTTTTACTCGTTTAATCTTGAAGCTTACGTTCCGCAGAATCATTTACTACGCGGCATTAATCAATTCCTCGACTTATCTGACCTTCGGCAGCACCTGTCTCAGTTATACAGCCACACTGGTCGCCCCTCGATTGATCCTGAGTTGATGATTCGCATGCTGATTATCGGCTACAGCTTTGGCATCCGCTCAGAACGCCGCCTGTGTGAAGAGGTGCATCTTAATCTTGCTTATCGTTGGTTTTGCCACTTAGGTATTGAAGATCAAGTGCCAGATCACTCTACATTCTCCAAGAACCGACATGGCCGCTTTCGCGATGGTGAAGTGTTTAGAAAGCTATTTGAAACTGTGCTGCAGCGCTGCATGAAAGAAGGTCTGGTACGCGGTGAAGGCTTTGCCACTGATGCCAGTATCATCAAAGCCGATGCACAACGTCAGCGCGGAATTTCCGGAGACGAACCGGCTGATTGGGGAAACCCAAATGAAGCTACACGTCCAGTAAGAGAATATTTGGAGTCACTTGAAATCACTGACTCGCCTGACTACGCACCAAAGGCAATTTCACTGACAGATCCATCTTCAAGCTGGACAGCTGCACATGGCCCTGGCGTATTTGCTTATTGCACCAATTATCTGATTGATCTTGATGCTGGCATTATTGTCGATGTCGAAGCTTCTGCTGTAAGCAAATCTGCCGAGGTAGACGCTACTAAGATAATGATTGAGAGAGTAGAAGATCAATTTGAGATAAAGCCAGCGCGACTTGTCGGTGATACTAATTATGGCTCTGCATCTATGCTAGGTTGGTTGGTGGATGAGAAGCAAATTGAACCGCATGTGCCGGTCTTGGATAGATCAGAACGTGAAGACGGTACTTTGTCACGCAGTGATTTCGTTTGGGATGACGCCAGTAATGAATATAGTTGCCCGCAAGGTAATGCGCTACGTAGCAATTGGCGTCCGTTTAAAAAACCACGCTCTCACATCACGAAGGCTGATACCATTCTCTACCACTCAATCAAGAGTGACTGTACGAACTGTCCAATAAAAGAAAAGTGTTGTCCTAATACACCTGTGCGTAAAATAGCGCGTAGCATTTACGAGCCTGCACGTGATGTTGCGCGTGCTATCGGAGAAACGGATGCATACAAGCAATCACGCAGGGAGCGCAAAAAGGTAGAGATGCTGTTTGCGCACTTAAAACGCATTTTAAAACTGGATAAATTGCGACTGCGAGGCTTTAGCGGTGCGCAGGATGAGTTTCTACTGGCCGCCACCGCACAGAATCTGCGGCGAATGGCGATGTGGTTGACGCCTTTAGTACCAGATATGCAGGCAATACCAGCATAAAGGCAAAAAGAAGCACTAAAGCTGAATAAACCCAGCTGTAAAACCATTCAATAGCCGAAAATACCTCAAATTCAAACTTTAATAGCGCGATAAACCTGAAATGTTGGGGAGTTTTTCAACGGAATAGACCCGATCCGGCCTAACAGATTTAACTGCAAATCAAAAGCAACTGCTGTAAATAATTATCCATGGTGGAGTCCGGAGGTGTCACATCACTGTTTTAGCAGATCCTCAAACTGTTCTATCGGAACAGGTTTGCTGAACAAATAACCCTGAAAGAAGCAGCATCCCCTGCTCTTTAGCAAGTTAAACTGCTCCCGCGTCTCCACCCCTTCCGCAACTATACTCATACCCAACTGCTGAGCCAGCACGATGATGGTTTTCACGATACTCTCATTGTCCGCATTACCGATTAGATCGCGGACAAATGACTGATCGATTTTGAGCTCATCAACAGGCAGTCGCTGCAGATAGGACAGCGAAGAGTACCCCGTACCGAAATCATCCATCGACAAACCGACGCCCAACTCCTTGAGCGCTCGCATCTTGAATATCGCCTCTTTGACATCATCGAGCACCACACTCTCGGTCAACTCGAGTACCAGCCTTGACGGATGGATTTCCGCTAGATTGAGCACGGATGCGACCCTGTCAACGAAGTCACTCTGTTTGAACTGCTTCGCACTTACGTTGACGGACAGTTTGATCCGCTCAAAAACAGGCGTATTCTCCCATTGCTTGAGCTGTAGACAGGCCATTTCAAGCACCCACAATCCAATTTGTACGATATAGCCGTTCTCTTCGGCTAGCGGAATGAATTCGGCTGGCGAGATCAGTCCTCGTTCAGGATGGTTCCAGCGCAGCAGCACCTCAACACCGGCAGGTGTTTCATCCGCATCGACCTGCAACTGGTAATATAACTCCAACTCATTATTCACAATGCTCTTGTACATCATATCATTGAGCTCGGCACGATTTTTTATCATCTGCTGCATGACTGGATCGAAAAACCGTACAGCATTTCGCCCGGAGGACTTGGCCTGATACATTGCTACATCAGCACGTTTTAGCATATCTTCCACAGAGTCATCCTGGATGTTGAACATCGTGATGCCGATGCTGGATGAACAGCGGTATTCGATCTCTTCAGTTCCGTTCATTTTTGAAACGGACAGGCGGTATGGCTCGGCAAGACTGATTAACAGCTTGTTGGCTAAAGCCTGTGCCTGCGTCACGGCCTTGGATTCATCGACATCCAAATCGCCGAGTATCACGACAAACTCATCCCCTCCTAACCTTGAAACCGTATCTTCCTGCCTGACACCTTCACTCAGACGATGCGCGACATCAACCAGCAGATCATCGCCAAAGTCATGCCCTTTCGTATCGTTGAGCATCTTGAAGTTATCCATATCAAGAAACATCAACGCGCCGTAATTCCCCTTCCGTTTGCTGGAAGCCAGTTCATGCTTCGCACGCTCGAGAAGCAGTCGTCGATTGGGCAATCCCGTGAGCGGATCGTAAAAAGCCAGATTGTGTATTTTCTCTTCGTCCCTTTTGTGTACTGTGATGTCGGAGAAAGCCCCGACATAGTTGGTCACTTGCTCTTTTGCATCGATTACAGCACTGATGGTCAGCCAGACAGGGTATGTCTCGCCGCCCTTGCGCCGATTCCATAATTCACCCTGCCAGTAGTGATTTTTTTTAAGCGCATCCCACATCTCCACATAGAACTGCTCGTCCTGCCTTCCCGAGGACAGGATGCTCGGGTTCTTGCCGATCACCTCCTCTGGTCGGTATCCAGTAATCCGCGTATATGCCTGATTGACCTGCACAATCATGCCATCAATATCCGTGACCAGCATGCCTTCCTGAGACTCGAACACCGTTGCCGCAATCCGCAATGACTCGTTGTTCTCCTGCAACTGACGACGCTGTTCAAATAGCTTAAGAAAAACCTGAACTTTGGCCTTCAGGATATGATCCTCGATCGGCTTGGCAAGATAGTCGGTCGCACCCGCTACATACCCTCTGACTTTGTCCACCACCTCCTTGTACGCTGCTGTCAGGAAAATGACAGGCGTATCTGCGGTTCTCGGATCGCCGCGCAACTGCTCACAGACTTCAAAACCATCAATCTCAGGCATTTGCACATCGAGCAGGATCAGCGCGTAATCCTCTTCCAGCGACAGACTCAATGCGTCGAAACCATTGGAGGCTTCGTGCAGCTCGGCATTAACCCCTTTGAGGATGGTACGCAACGCGAAGCGATTGTTTGGGTTGTCGTCAACCAACAGAATTTTAGCTTTCATGGTGCCTCGTGTACTGATAACAGCAAACTGATGATTTCATCCATACTGACAATATAGTCGACATCGACCCGTCGGATGACAGCATTGGGCATGGTCGAAAATTCACTTTCGTCGGGATCCTGCACGATAACCAGCCCGCCCAACTGCTTTACATAAACCATTCCTTCAGCGCCATCCGAGTTGGCACCGCTGAGCAGCACCGCAATTAGTCCTGACTCGAACGCTTCGGCTGCACTCTCGAACAGCACATTTATGCTCGGTCGAACGGAACTAACGGGTGCATCAACCGATAACGCAAACTTCGGTGTATCCCGCCCTTCAATCAACAGATGGTAATCCGGCGGTGCAATATAGACATGTCCTGCCAGAATCGCTTCTTTATCCTTTACCATGCTGACAGGCAAGCTGATGTCCTGCCCCAACATAACCGCAAGGTGGCTCTCACTTCCGCTCGGCAGGTGCGCAACGATCGCGACTGGCAAGGGATAATCGGTCGGCAAGGCCTTGAGTATTCTTTTTGCCAGAGGAATCCCACCGGCAGAAAATCCAATTGCCAGCATCTTATACATGCAGTCCCCCTGAAATTAATTTGCGGTACAGCGTCTCGTCTAACTCCTCAAGATAGGGATGCTTATTGCGCAGGTCAAAAATCTTTTCTGCCCGCCCAAGCAATAAATACCCTCCGCGTTCCAGACTTCGCGTCAACAGCATTAGCACCTTATCCTGAAGCGACTCACCAAAATAGATCAGCACATTACGGCACACCACGAACTGCACTTCCTTAAATACATCATCCTCTACGAGATTGTGCTGAATGAATTCAATGGACTGCTTGAATGGCTCTTTGATCGCAATTTCGTCTTCACCACGTTCGACAAAATAACTGTCGAAATCTCCTGTGCCACCTGACTCATGATAGTGCTTGCGCCAGTCATCCAAGTTGCGCCTAGGCCAGCATCCATTCCTCGCATCCTGTAAAAAAGCGGGATTGATATCGGAGGTAAAAATGCGTGATTTTTTCAACAACCCGCTCTCATGTAGCAGAATGGCCAGCGTATAGGTTTCCTCGCCTCTTCCGCAACCCACCTGCCAGATGTTAATCCAAGGGAAGCTATCCAGTTGCGGCAACACATCATCGCGCACCTTTTTCCATACTTGGGCATCACGAAAAAACTCGGAAGTCGGCACAGAAATACAATTAATCAGGGTTTGCGCAACGGCCTCGTCGTAGAGCATCACCGAAAGCAGTTCGGACAAGTGTTTGACGCCGAAATAGCTATTCAACGCTTTAAGTCTTCGCCTGAGCGATGCCTTCGCATAGCCGGTAAAATCATAGCCGTATCGTAACTTGAGCGCACTGAGCAACAACTCTACCTCAACACCTTCTATATTATGTTCCTTCCATTTTACCAGCGGCATCAAATCCCCTTGAGCATATCCAGCAGCTTGTCAATCTCGATAGGCTTGGCCAGATAGGCGGTCGCACCTGCCTGCATGCAAAGTTCGTCATCGCCCTGCATCGCCTTCGCAGTGATTGCAATGACAGGCATATCTGCATAACCTTGTGCACGGATTTCCCGTATCAATGCATATCCATCCATCTCGGGCATCATAATATCGGTCAGCACAGCATCAAAACGTTCCTGCGCGAGCAGTTCAAGTGCACGCGCGCTGTCGGCGGCCACCTCAGTCACATAACCTTTGCCGCGCAACGCACGGGTAAGCGCGAACAAATTACGTGCATCATCATCGACCAGAAGCAACTTCTTGCCAGCGTGACTCTCCGACACAGCAATTTTTTTCGCACTCATATCCAGATTGACAGTCAGTAGCACCTCTTCGCGCAGTCTGTCATTCAGCGCAGTCTTGTTGACTATGCTCTCCGCGACCTGCTTGAGCTCAAATATTTCGGTTTCACTGAGTTCGCGCGCAGAATAAACCACGACTGGAGGCGGATTAAGCATGTGGCTTGCCTCTTTCAACCATTCAAAACCAGTCATATCGGGCAATTTCAGATCGAGGATCACCGTATCAAACCTCTGCGTTTCAAGCATACTCAACGCGTCGCTGCCAGTATGCGCGGTAAGCATTTCAAAGCCATCCTGTGCAAACAGCTTTTTGATCGCTTTGATGTCAACCTGACTGTCGTCTACCAACAACAGCCGTTTGGCACTATCCTTCCGACCCATAACTATCATCGACTTGATTGCGGCAGAAATCGTGTCACGGGTCACTGGCTTTTTCAGAAAACCGATGGCGCCTAGCACCTTGGCCTCGCCAGTGTCCTGAGTCCCAGACATGATATAGACAGGAATATCAGTCATTTTCTGATCGCCTTTCAGAATGTTTAGCAACTCCATGCCACTCATATGTGGCAAGCCCAGATCAAGCAGGATACCTGTCGGCGGAACTCGTGCGATCTCAACCAGCGCGGCCTCTCCGGATTCAACACATAATGGGGTAAATCCCAGCGCCTTTATCATACGGGCGATGATCGCCGACAGGCGGGTATCGTCCTCGACGACCAGTATTCGTTTACCCTCGTCCGCTGCCATAGTAACGGGTTGAGCAACGTCCTCAGGCTCAGGATGCACCAAAGCGGAAAACTGATTGAGCAATCTGATTGTAAAACAGCTGCCCTTGCCTAGTTCACTGCTGACCTCCAGCAGACCGCCGAGCAATTCCGTCAAATGGCGACTTATAGCAAGCCCCAGCCCTGAACCACCATACTTTCTGCTAGTTGAGCCATCTACCTGTTGAAATGCGCCAAAAATATGATCAATCTTGTCGTTCGGAATGCCTATGCCCGTATCTCTCACCTCAAACTGCAAATCGGCATTTTGCCGACTAACCGTAACACACACTTTCCCGCTGTCGGTAAATTTGATCGCATTGGAAAGCAGATTCGACATCACCTGAGTGAGTCGCTGTTTGTCGGTCGTTACCTTTTCCGACACTGCAGGATCGACATTGATCTCGAAAGTCAGGTTTTTTTTGTCAGCCTGAGGCGAGAATATTCTGCGTAGATAGACGAGCAAATCATCCAGCCTGAAAGTCTCATTGACCAAGATCAGCTTACCTGCCTCAATTTTGGAAAGATCCAGAATATCATTGATCAAAGTCAGCAACTGAGTGCCGCTTTCACTGATGACAGAGGCCGATTCGACCTGATCAGGAGTCAGGTTATTTTCCGCATTTTCAGCAAGATCACGTGAGAGAATCAGCACGCTGTTGAGCGGCGTTCGCAGCTCATGCGACATATTTGCCAAGAACTCAGACTTATATTGATTCGCGCGTTGCAGATCTTCCGCCTTGCTATTGGCTTCCGTCAGAACCTCTTTGAGCTGGATGCTCTGAGACTCGAGGATATCGTTTTTGTGCTGCATCTCCTCCTGTTGAGCGCGCAACTCCTCCTGACTAGCCTTGAGCTCTTCGTTCTGCGCCTTCATTTCCTCAGTTTGGCTACGCAATTCTTCTGTCAGCGCCCGCATTTCCTCGTTGCTTCGGAGCAATTCATCTTGCTGCTCTTTCAGTCTAGCATCGGTTTTATTCTTTTCCGTCACATCGCGAGCAGCCGCGAATATACCCGCCACGCCGCCGTCTGCGTCGTGAAACACACTGGCGTTATAGAGCACATCGGTGATTTTTCCGTCACTATGCCGGATTGCAAGCGGATAATCCTTCACATAGCCCTGCGTGAACACCTGCTTGTATCCCGCCTGCGCCTTCTCGGGCTCCGTGAAATAATCTGAAAAGTCGCTGCCAACCAGGTCACCCCTTGCCGCACCGGTCACATTCTCGGTCGCTGTATTAACATCCATGATCCGCCCATCAGTGCCTATCGTCACCAACGGATCCAGACTTGATTCAATCAGACTACGCGCATACAACGCATTGGTGCGCAATGCGACCGATTGCGCGCTGGTTTTCTCAAGCAGGGCAATATTGTGTTCGGCAGCATGAAGATTGGCCAGATGGAGCCCCAGTGCACTAGAAGCCATCCTCAAGAACTCATGCTCAACCGGCTTCAGCGATTTTGTGGCAGCCAGTTCCAGCACGGCAAGCACTTCATCCTTGTGCGCAATCGGGTAGATCACCAGTTCATATGGAGGAAATTCAGTCAGTCCGCTACTAATCACAGACAAACCCGAAGGCACAGGAGAGACCACCATAGACTGATTATCCCTAGCACACTGCCCAATCAGACCTACACCGGACTCGAATGAATCCAACGTCTGAGAACGCCTTGCCAACCCATGCGAACCAATCCGTTTATAGGCACCATCGATAAGCAGATAAATCGCGCCAACAGGCACATTCAGCTGCTCGCAAAGTTGGTGAAGCACACTGTCCGCAGCCTTGTCCAGATTGCTCTCAGCCGATACGGCACCGGTTAGCACAGTAACATTCTCAGATATCCAGTGATCGTGCTCCACCTGTTGCGTCATCAGGCGAAAAGCCTCGGCGGCGCTGGCCATCTCGCCGATTTCATCACTCCGCTCAAGATTCGGCACCTGGACTGCTTCACCTCTTGATAGCTTAGTGAGCGCATCTCGCAGGGCAAACAGAGGACGTGTGATGCTGCGCGCACCCAACACACCTGCAATTAGTGCAAACAACACTAGCATTACACCTGTAAGCAACAACATGGTACGCAAATGGTAAAAACTATCTAGCACTTCAGCTCGATCAATCTTGGCGATGACCCCCCATTGAGGATGATCACCCAGTGCCGATTGGTTATAGAAGGGACGGATCGGTTCATACGCCACCAGAACATCCAGACCGCGATAGTCAACCAACTGCTCTACCCCTAACTTCCCCTGCAATACCTTGGTAACAGCAGTAGTTTTAAGCTGCGTCGCCAATATCGAACTCTCCTTATGGAAGCGCGATTCGGTCAACATCCAACCGTCTTTGCCGACTACAAAAGTCTCACCACTCTGTCCCAATCCAGTCGTATTCTTCATCACTTCGTTAATTTGCTCTACTGGCAACTGAATCGCGACCACACCCAGAAAGACCTGTTTGACTTGGTCAAATACAGGCATTGCCAAAAAAGCCGCGGGCCTATTTTCGGCAGGGGCATAGCGCTCAAAATCGGCAAAACTCACTACGCTGGGAACCGCACCCTGCAGCAATGGGACCACCGAACGGGCCAGTCCTCCGTCTTTCCATGGACCCGTTTTAAGGTTGGTCGCAAAATCACTGTTTTTCATTACGCTATACAGCACATTGCCATCTGAGTCGATGAGGAACATGTCCCCCCATCCGTAGGTGTCGTGACGATTCTTAAAAAACGACGCTACCTGCACATGTACACGCGCATAATCAAAACTATCAAGAGCGTTATTTTTGTCAGGATGAGCTGCCGAATAACTCTGCTGTAGCACAGTCTGTGCATTTTTTCCCAGCTTGGCATAAGCTTGCGTCATTTCAGTCAGATATTCCGCAAGGGTACGTGAGTTAGCTAAAACATGTATCTGATTGCTGGTTGAATCAAGATGGCGTTGCAGTGCACTATGTCTGGCATGCAAAACAGCTGAAAGTTTCGCTTTGGCTTCGTTTTCAAGCGCATCTCGAATCAACAAAGTGGAAACCAAAAGAACCACCGTCATTGCAACGATAACCATGGAAATCGATATCAATGACAATCTGGATTGAATCTTCATTATTCCTCCTGTAATAAACGTCGGCATCAGATTGCCGCATATTCATTTTATTATTCTACCACTTAAATTAGGGGTATAAAGGTTTAGACTGCCTGCTGCTTGACTATAACGGGACTTAACCCTTGAGGCTACTCAGACAACACCTACTGAGTGGGCACGAATAGCTACTTTGAGACTGACGGTTTGCGAACCGCTCTATATCCTTATGGCACTCGTCCACCCATCGCTCATCATTATTGTGCGGCTTAATGGTAAGCGCTGTATTTTGGAAGTTGAATGATCATTATTATTGACCACCACCGAACAAGATTTAAGGCGAATGGCAAAATGGGTTAACACCAATAGCAAAAGAAGTAGGTCTAATCGCAGCGTAGCAACGTAAGGCAACGCTAAATTCGATGAATCCACGCTGCAATTCAAAACACAATTAAAAAATAGGCATTCGGCTAGGTGATAGCGCTCAATTAAAAGTGAGTTTTTCAACACAATTGGATGTTGCAATCGAACGACCTTTATTAGCGACCGTCTCAAATATGCTGGTTGCAGCCCCATAGAAAATCATAACACCGTAATTTTGAACGGCAGCTTTACCACTAACGATCTAAAATCGTGCTTAATTTTCAACGCAAGCGCCATTAGTAATATATGGAATGTGCTAGGCTTGCATTTATCGTCAGCAAGCCATAAG
>CAIZNF010000289.1 GCA_903934275.1 uncultured Nitrosomonadales bacterium | reverse complement strand
TAACTTGTTGATTAACAAGTTGAATTATACCATTTTGCAATGGTAATTTGTTGGTTTTTTTGGCGTTTTTTATTCGAGGAAGTCAGACAGGCTGCTAGGGAGATGCTGATTTATTCGTCATCCCCGCGAAAGCAGGGATCCAGTTTGTTGATTTTACTGGGTTCCCGCTTTCGCGGGAACGACAAAACTGAATAAATCAGCGCTTTCCTAGCTGTTTTTTCAAGGTTAAGAAATTAAAACTCCAGAGGGTCGATATCCAGAGACCAGCGCAGTTTTTGGGTGGGGAATGTGTCCAATAGCGGCTGCCATGCGCGCAAAAATTTCTGCAACTCCTTGCGTTTTGTGCTTTGTATCAGCAATTGCGCACGAATGTGATCGGCGCGGCGTGGTAGTGAGGCAGGCACCACGCCAAGAATATCCACGGCATGCCGCAAGGCAACAGCAGCTGTTCGCGCCCGGTTAAGGAACGCGTAAACTTCGGTTTCAAGTTTGCCTTCGGCGCGCAGCATCGCTTGGTACATGAACGGCGGGAAGCCTGCCATCTGCCGTTCGGCAAGCTGCGAAGCCGCCCAGCCCACGAAATCGTGGGTCTGCAACGCGCGAAACAACGGGTGGTCAGGAAAGGCCGTCTGTATGATTACCTCACCGGGTTTGTCTGCGCGTCCGGCGCGCCCCGACACCTGCACCAATTGCGCAAAAAGTTTTTCTGCCGCGCGGAAGTCACCGCTGTACAGCGCGCTATCTGGATTAAGCACACCAACCAGCGTCAACGCGGGAAAATCGTGCCCTTTGGCAAGCATCTGCGTGCCAACCAGAATATCCACTTCATTTGCGTGTATCCGCTCGCGCATGGCTTGCCAAGCGTGCTTGTTGCGCGTGCTATCCCGGTCGACGCGCAGGATACGCGCCTCCGGGAAGCGTTCTTGCAGCACGCTTTCAACCCGCTGCGTGCCGCTGCCGACCGGGTGCAAATCCGCATTGCCGCAACTCGGGCAAGTATGTGGTACGTGCAATTGGTAGCCGCAATGGTGGCAGCGCAGCCGTTTATCGCTGAGATGCAGCACCATCTTTCCCGCGCAATGCTTGCAGCCGGACAACCAGCCGCAGCCAGTACACATAAGCACCGGCGCGTAACCGCGCCGATTGATGAACAACAGGCTCTGCTCCTTGCGCGCGATGCGATGCCCGATCTCGCGCAACAGGTTTTCGCTAATGCCGTAATGCATCACGGTCTGGTTGATGTTAATGCAGCGCACTGCGGGCAGATGTGCCTCGGCGAGCGCGCGCCCGGTCAGCCTGAGCATCCGATAGCGCCCGCCTTGCGCATTGTGGTAGCTCTCCAGTGACGGTGTTGCCGAACCCAGTACGATAGGTACGCCGCGCTGATTGGCGCGGAATATCGCAACATCGCGCGCCGAATAGCGCAGCCCATCCTGCTGCTTGAACGAGCCGTCATGCTCCTCATCCACAATGATCAGCGCAAGTCTGGGTAGTTCCGCAAACACCGACAGGCGCGTGCCGAGCACAATCTGCGCCACGCCCGCTTGCGCCTGCTGCCAGCTATGCAGCCGCTCGCCTTCACTCAGGCCACTATGCAGGCTAATCAGTGCAACCTCGGGGAATCGGTTGCGGAAATAATTTTCCAGTTGCGGCGTGAGATTGATTTCCGGCACCAGCAACAACACCTGCCCGCCATGCTGCAACACATGGTGCATCAGATGCACATATACTTCGGTTTTGCCGCTGCCGGTAATGCCGTGCAGCAGGAAACAGGCATAGCCTTGCGTTGAGATGATCGCATCCACCGCTTGCTGTTGTTCGCCAGTCAGGGTGTGCGCGTTGTTGAATATATGTTTCTCAACCTGCTCGCTTCTACCACAGGCGGGATATCCGGCGACCTGACCGACGTTTTTCGCAGGCTCAGCCGAATGGTCGGAAGTTACATCAGAGAGGCCTAGTGTGAGGGGCAGTGTAAGGGGAGAGCTTTCAACCCATCCCTCTGACATCAGTTCTTTTAACTGCTTTCCAACCGTTGCGGACAACACCTTAAGTTGCGCTAAATTGCACGGTTGTCCCGCCAGTTTTGCGAGAATGCGGTGCTGCACTACTTTGCGTTTCGGGAAAGTATCGAGATTGAGCGCGATACCGCTGACACTTAAGCGATAGCTTAAGATTTGTTTGCTGACGATAGGCCTGTCGGAGCGCAAGCGCGCCGGTAATGCCGAGAGCACCGTTTGCCCGATCGGATAGCGGTAGTAGTCGCTGCAAAAACGCAGCAATTCGAGCAGCTCTGTCGATAGCGGCGCGCTGTCATGCAGAACTTGTTTCACCGGTTTGATGCGCTCTGCCGGTATGCCCGTAGTGGCAACGCACTCCATCACCATCCCGACCATTTGCCTGCGCCCGAACGACACGATCACACGCTGCCCCATTGCAATCGCAATACCTTTGTCCACCCTGTAATCGAACAGGGTGGACAGCGGAACATCAAGGGCAACGCAGACTATTTGCATATTGATCAGGGCAACAAACGCTGTGATTGTCGCAGAAATACAAAAGTCGCAGAAGGTATCGTGGTTTTTTGATTTAAGTTTTTTTGATGAATCATCGCCTGTCAATTGTTAATATAAATTCAAACCCTGTCGCGATACTGCGTTGCTCAATAAATTTTATCGCTTACATACCAGGCATATGCTTCGCTCTAAAATTTATCTCGCGCCTTGTCTCGTTTAGTCTCTAATGCAAAATTAAGCGACAACAAATTGTCGCTTGTGGATAAAAAACTGTCATTCCGAACGAAGTGAGGAATCTTGATTTTCTTTCCATGCCAAAAACACCAAGATTTCTCG
>CAIZNF010000288.1 GCA_903934275.1 uncultured Nitrosomonadales bacterium | reverse complement strand
TCGGCTCAAGACAAAGGGACTGAAGACGGCGCAGATCGGAACCCAGGAATGGTTGCAGACAACCGAAAAACAACCAGGTTCGTGGTGGCCAGCATGGCAGCAATGGCTGCAGGCGCATTCCAGCGGTCAAACCAAGCTGCCTCCAATGGGAGCACCGCACAAAGGCTACCCGTCCATCGAAGACGCGCCCGGTAGTTACGTGAAACAACGTTAGATTGCCAATAGTCGTCCTGGGTGAGACGCAATCTGGCTGCCAGTCTTAAAGGACCCAATCGATTCGAAACAATACGGTAGCTCGATGGAAAGGCCAGCTCGAGGGTTACTGTCCGGGCTCGTTGTCAACTATTTTTTTCGCGATAGACCGGCAAACCTCGCAAAATTGATTGATAATTGCTGCACTGCAACAATTTTTTCTAGGCTCGGCAATTGCTCAGAGTCTCTTCGTTCGAAGCGATCGCAATGATGCTTTCCGAATCGGTCCCGAAATTCGATCCCGGCGCAGTGCTAGGGGCACTCAGACCCGTTTTGGACGACATCTAGGCATTGGCGGATTTGGTAAAGAATCAATCCAAGGAAATGCAAAGCGCGCTGCCGCAACGGTTGAGTCCATCAAGGGTGCGAGTCCGGATTTGAATCAACTGGGAAATTTCTTATGACAAAGCGAATCGCGCTGGTTACAGGCGCCATGGGCGGCCTAGGCACTGCTATCTGCAAGGCACTGGCTCAAAGCGGTTTGACCGTGGTGGCCAATTGCTTGCCGAACTTTGCTCCCAAGGATGAGTGGCTCGCCAAGATGAATGCGGAAGGCTTCGACTTTCTTGCGGCTGAGGGAGACGTCAGTGACCATGAGTCCTGCGAAACGATGGTCAGGAAAATCGAAGTTGAGCATGGCCCCGTCGACGTGCTGGTAAACAATGCTGGAATCACGCGTGACGCCGTGTTCAGGAAAATGCACAAGGCGCAGTGGGATGACGTCATTGCCACCAACCTTGACTCCCTATTCAATGTGACCCATCCGGTGTTGGCCGGCATGGCTGATCGCGGCTGGGGCAGAGTGATCAACATTTCTTCTGTCAATGGAGTGAAAGGGCAGTTCGGGCAAGCGAATTACTCGGCCGCGAAGGCAGGGGTCATCGGGTTCACTAAGTCGATTGCTGCCGAGGTTGCCAAGAAGGGCGTCACCGTCAACGCCATTGCTCCTGGCTACATCGCCACGGACATGGTGTTGGCGATGAAACAGGAAGCGCGCGACGCGATCATCGCCACTGTCCCGATGGGGCGTCTCGGTCGGCCAGAAGAGATAGGCGCCTTGTGTGCCTATCTGGTCTCCGATCTGGCCGGCTTTATGACGGGGGCAACCCTCAACATCAACGGTGGCTTGCACTTTAGTTGATGTCCAAGCCGATGGATTTCTCCCACTGACCATAGCCTATTGGGCCGCGCGACGGGAGTCACCTTGGTTGAGGCCTACAGGATCCGGCTACGCGCCAGTCAAAGGGCAGCCACCTCGCAAATCAGTGCCACATTGCAGTTGGTCGCTGTGATGGAACGCTGTCGGCTTTGGATAGCGTCATCTCGTTCTAAGACTGAAACAAGCGATGGTCCGGACGGGTGGAATATGAAATCCCGGTGCATGAGGTGATGGTATCAACCCACGATTTCCTAAAGAGCCGTCAGAGCGCCTTCCAAGGGGCTGGTACTTTTGCTTCATCCGATGGAGTTTCTCGATCATGGTGACTCGGTTTGGCAAAGAGCATCGTGTTAGCGTCGATTGCAAACCTTACCTCCTGCCGCACGATCATTTCTGCGACCGGTTTTCGACTGACCACTGGTTGGGGGTGAAGGAAATTAAACATTTGGTCATTTAGTTGCGGACTGTCGCAATGTTTTCAATGAAATTGAAATCTTCTTTGGTTTGGTGAACGTCGGGTTTGGAGGAGCCAGATCGCAAATGGCTACTTCGCCTTTGAGTCTTTACTCGCCATCGAGCGCCACCACAATCAGACCAACGCATCCACGCAAAACTTAAGTTAAATCGCCATCCGGATCCCGCGGAATATGCGTAAGCAGCTATCAAAAGCATAGTAAATCGACACCCCTTCCAATTTAGTCCGAGTTAGGCCTTCGTGCTGCGAACCAAGGGCTTCCTCACCACAACTCGTGCAACCGCAACTACCAGGGCGCTTCAGGAAGACCTGACCACAATTCATGAAGGTCCGGAAAGTGCCACTTGGCGGGATCTTCGCGGGCTGCTATTTTTTCGCTGGTATCGATGCTTGACAGGTCAACCGTTTCCGGGGGAATGCGGATGTTCGATTTGGTGGAGAAGAACACCTTGACAACCG
>CAIZNF010000287.1 GCA_903934275.1 uncultured Nitrosomonadales bacterium | reverse complement strand
CTCCTCATGGTAAAGTACAAAAAATCCCTTGCGGGGCTGAGGAGAATTATGGCTTTGAATCAAATTGGTGGGGGGCGTTTCTCCGCGATAGCGGCTTCGTCCAACAAGAGCATCGAGTTGTCGGCAGCGTAAAATTTTCCATACCGATTGCGCGAGAGTCGTGTCGCCGGTGAAAACAGCCGCATGGCCTGGTTCACCCGATTCATCCTGATAGCGCAAGGCAATCGGGCAAAGCATTGCACCCGCATCAATAGCTGGTTGGATGAGCGCCGAGCGGAAATGCCAGACCTGCTTGCCGTCTGTTGTTGTGCCTTCGGGGAACAGTCCCACGCAGATGCCTTGCTTGAGAAGTGCGCTGACATGCAGATTAACTGCTACGACATCTTGGCGCATGGTGCGTTCGATGAAGATGGTGTTGCTGCGTTTGCATAGCCAGCCGATGAGCGGCCAGTTGCGCACTTCTGCTTTGGCGATAAAGCGCGATGGGTGTATTGCATTCAGTACAAAGACATCCAACCATGAGACATGATTGGCGACTATCAGGCAACCGCTTTCGCCGCGAATGGGCCGTTGCCCCTCGGTACGGATGCCGATATTAAGAATGCCCAATAGTTGCCTGCTCCACACCTTTAGAATCCGGCGTTGTCTGGCTTGGTTCAGGTGCGGGTAAACGATCGCCAGTAGCAGCCCGTAAAAAATATGCAGAGCGAGGCGGATGCCCCTGAGCACGCTGACCAACATATCCGGTGGGCGCTTATGCATAATTGGCTTCTGCCATTTCTGGCTGCGCCAATTCGCGCCGCTCGATGAACAGGCTGTTGCCCGGTTTTTTCTTGGCCATTTTTTTTGCAATCGTGGCAGCTTCGGCTATTTCATGGTGCGAGTGGAATGATTCCGGGGTAGCCAAAATTACGCCAATCGAGAGCGTGGGCAACGGGTGGTGGACAACGCGTCCTTGACGGTCTTCGCTTGAGTAGCCGCCGATAGAACGATGTTTTGCTTCAAACAATACCAGGGATGTTTGAGCGAAGGAAGCCAGTGCCTGGCTACAGCGCTTTTCCCAATCTGCGCTTTGCAGGACAAGGATAAAATCGTCGCCGCCGATATGCCCGATAAAATCGTGCTGGGGGTCGCAGACATTATTGAGCAGCTTGCCGGTGAATTGGATCATCTCATCGCCTTTGCGGTAGCCGTACACGTCGTTGAAGGGTTTGAAATTGTCCAGGTCGCCATAACAGACGGCAAATGATTTACCTGATTGAAGTAAAAAATCGATGTGCTCGTTGATCGGCACATTACCGGGCAGCAAGGTCAATGGATTGGCGTAACGCGCGGTTTCGATCTGTGAATTGGTAATTTCACGCAACAAATCTTGCCCGGTGCCGAGCCCAATGTAACGCCCTTGTTCGGTAATGATGAAGCCATCGGTAAAATGTTCGATCCCAGATTCACTCAAGAAAATGCTCAGCTCGTGGACGGGAGTGGATTTTTCCACCATCAACGGATCTGCATTCATCATCTCCACACATGGTTTTTTACCGAGCAGTTCACGGCGAAACGGTTGGGCAAAATTGTCCACAAACTCATACCGGTTAATCAATCCGACAGGACGTCCATGTTTTACGACAGGAATGGCGCGCAAATTTTTATTTGCCGAGAAGCAGGCGAATATTTTTTCAACTTCGGTATCTGGCTGAAATGGCTCCACATAACGTAGCAGCGCTTCCACTGTGATGCTGCGCCTGCTGCTATAGGTGTTTTCGACGGCGCAGTTGGCGTTGATCAGGCAGCCAACTTCGGCGGGCGGGTTCAGTGGTGGGGTGGGGTTGGGGCGGGCAATAAAATAACCCTGCCCGCAAGCGATGCCAATATCCCGTATCACCTTGAATTCGGCATCCGTTTCGATTCCTTCCGCAATCACTTGCGTGCCGGAGCTTAGTGCGATGCTTTGGATCGATCTTAAAAACTGTTGTTTGAGCGGATCGGTATTGACACCTTGCACGAAATGCATATCTATTTTTACAAACTCAGGGCGTAATTCTGACCATAATCGCAAGCTTGAAAAGCCTTCTCCCAAATCATCAATTGCAATCTGGAATCCCATGCCACGGTAATGCAGCAGCGCATTGCGCATCCCTTCGAAGTCGAAGGTGGGTTGATTCTCAGTGATTTCGATGATGACCCGTTGCGGGTCGATGCCGAGATTCTCAAGGTATGCCAGCGTCTGCCCGTTCTTGAAACTGGGGTGGGTCAACGCTTCCGGGCTAACATTCAGGAATAATTTTCCCGGCAGGCTCTGGGCGGCAAATGCTTCCAGCACAATCTGGCGGCACAGCATTTCGGTTTCCAGGGAAAGCCCCTGTTGCTTGGCTGCCGCGAACAGGTTGATGGGCGAATGCAGCGGGCTGTCAGCCGGGCCACGTATCAGCCCTTCGAAGCCCAGAAACGTGCCGCTTGGAATATCCATGATCGGCTGAAACAGTGCGGATAGGTTGCGTTTGTTCGATATATTCTGAAGCGTTTTCATCGTAAATACCCTATGAATTGGGTGCGCGGCAGCATAGTCGTCAAATATTTCAATCTGGTTAATGCGCTGTTGCAAAATAATTACAACGCATCCGCCAGGGAAAATTAGTTTTTGATTTTTATAGGGGACTTTGATTTAATCCTAGTTGACGTTTTACTAATTGTTTAACAATGGAAATATAGAATGATGAAATCGACTCAAGTAGTAAGGGCGTTGGCGGCTTTAGCGCAATCCACACGTTTGGCGATTTATCGCCTGCTGGTGGCGAGTGGGCCGGAAGGCGTGGCGGCGGGGCAGGTGGCCGAGAAGCTGAAAGTGGCTCCGGCAACCCTGTCGTTTCATTTCAAAACGCTGAGCCACGCCGGGTTGGTGGAAAGCAGGCAGGACGGGCGCTTTATTTATTACGCCGCAAATTTTACGGTGATGAACGGCATGGTGGCGTATTTGACGGAAAACTGCTGTGGCGGGAACTTGGATGCTTGCAAACCGGGAAATAAATAATCGGTGAGTAGCGCGTAGGTTGGGCAAAGCGCAGCGTGCCCAACATTAGTCTCTAATGCAAAATTAAACGACAACAAATTGTCGCTTGTGGATAAAAAACTGTCATTCCGAACGAAGTGAGGAATCTTGATTTTCTTTCCATGCCAAAAACACCAAGATTTCTCGCGGAGCT